>JAMCWK010000021.1 GCA_023481105.1 Acidobacteriota bacterium
TTTTGTGCCGCAAATCGGCCGCCGCCGACTGACCCTCGCTTCCCGCGAAATGCATCTCAAGTTTCAGGCTGGAATTCTCGCGATCTGTCACCTTGCTTCTGCTTCCCACTCCTGAAACAGCTTCAAATCCTTGCTGATGGAGCGCAGCACAAACCCGATCACGCCGGCATCATCCAGATATCCCATTAGCGGCACAAAATCCGGCACTAGGTCGAACGGGTCCACGAAATAAATCACCGCCACCAGCGCGTACACGATCGTCTTCCACGGCACCACTTTGTATTGACCCTTTACCCAAGCCCGCAGCAACCGCAACAGCGCGCCCAGGTCCTTCGCAAACTCTCCCACCAGTCCTTTTTCCCGCCGCGCTTTCCGCGCCGCCTCATCCAGCAAGTGCTCCGTTTTTTTCTTGTCCTCCGCGTACACTCGTGCCGTTTTCCCCGCGGCCCTCACAAACTTTCTCAGCCCTCGCTTCATCTCTGGACTCTGCGCAACCTCTGCGACCTCTGTGTCTCTGTGGTGAAGCTGTTTGCTTGCCTCTCTGAAAATCTGCCGTACCACATCAACCTATTTCCCCCTGAGAATCGGCCTCGTCAAACACGTCGGCCCACCGCCGCCATTGATGGCCAGCTCGCTGCCGGGAAACGTCCGCACATCAAATCCCGCCGCTCGCAACCGCGCATTCGTCTTCGGATTTTCCGCCAGCGCCAGCAACTTGCCGCCGCCCAATGAGAGCACGTTGCACGCCAGCGTCGCGCGCTCCGCCGCGTCGATTTCGATGAATCGCAAACCGCGCTCGCGCAGCAGCAATTCCACCGTCTCCACCGCCAGCCACTCCAAATCCACCAGCGCCGTGCCCGGGTCGAGCATGCTCATCAGGCTCATCAAGTGCAGGCACACTTTCGGCCCGCCGCCATACGGCAAGGGCGCAGCCAGCACCTCCACACCATTCGGCGCCAGCAACGCGCGCAATTGCTCGATGCCCGCTGCGTTGGTGCGATAACCTCGGCCGACAAGCAGTGTTTTCTCGTCGAGCCACACCATGTCGCCCGCTTCTGCCAATCCCGGCGCGGTGATTTCGCCGAGGACGGGAATTCCCAACGCGCGATAGAACGCCGCGTGAGCCGCAGGCTCGCCGTCTCGCTCTGGCTTGCCCATGCGCTGGCAAATCGCGCCCCAGTCCGTCATCAGCGAAGGGTCGTGCGCGTACACCGCATCGAGCGTCAGCTCTTCGCTCGCCGGCAGCGCAATCACTTCGGCTCCGGCTGCTTCCAATTCCTGCCGCAGCGCCGCGTGCTGTTTTTGCGCTAACGCAAGATTCGGCTCGTGTGCATGACCCAGCTTTTTCCACTCTGCGATGCGCTCCGCCCTGCCCCATCCGGCATCGCGCGGCGAGCACACCATCACCCGCTTCAATTTCCCTACCATCGAATTGCCGCCGAAGGCGCTCATAAAATCAAAAAGGCGGACCGCACTGTCCGCCGGGCATTCTGCCTTGGATTTCTATTCACTCGCCACTCATCACTTGCCACTCGCCACTAATTCTGGCTCCGGGGCCTGGACTCGAACCAGGATTCTCAGATCCAAAGTCTGATGTGCTGCCGATTGCACCACCCCGGAGCAGACCTTTCCAGTCTAGCAGACCTTTTGCTGATGTGTCGCGTGCCGGTTTGCCGCCCATTGCGCGCATCTGCTACTCTGTTTGCGCCCACTCGTCGCGGAGAGGTGTCCGAGCGGTTTAAGGAGCACGCTTGGAAAGCGTGTGTAGGGGAAACTCTACCGTGGGTTCGAATCCCACCCTCTCCGCCACTTTTCTATGCCACTTGTCTTCAAGAGCCTGCGAGGTGCATTTCAGCTTGGTGTCTATGGAACCTCTCAGCCAGACCCAATTTCTGCGACTGGGATGCGCTCGTGTACCGCGGGAATAAGAGTTTGTGGTTAACCCACTCCCGCGCGGCACTCAAATTGTAGACCTCGCGTCACCCCGGAGCTGGGCTGCCGCAATCTGAGTTTGTGAAACCGCGTTTCAGTTCACAACTAGGGTGACGGTTTGCGTGTGGCTGGTGCTGCCGGACGTGGCAGTGACCGTGATTGTGTAGGTGTCGGTGGGCGTGCCCACCGGATTGGTCTGCGCAAGCGGCCTGCTCGTGGCTTCCGATCCGCCGCCGCAGGCCACCAGCGTCCCCACCAGCAGGAGCAGAACCGCGAAGAGCGCGAGGCAAGAACGATGCTGCGGTCGGCTTCTCCAAGACGCGAGCAGGAGGCCGAACGGCATGAGCCAGCACGCAAAGACACCGACGGATGCTTGTGGGGACATTGCAAGGGTGCGGGAGGTGGTCGTGACGGTCAACACAGTTGTGGCGGCGCCGCCCGCGGGACTGACCGAAGCCGGATTGAACGCGCACGCCGCGCCTTGCGGCACGCCCGAAGTGCACGCAAAGGACACGGCCCCCGCGAACCTGGGCTGCCCCGCCACTTCAATCGTGAATTGCGCCGACTGTCCTGCGGTGACGGTTCGCGGCCCCGGCGGAGTGCCGAAGCCGAACTCCTGTTGCAGGTTGAACGTCGCCGTAGCCGTCTCCGCCGCCGCCGTCGAGTAGAGCGCCAGCGCCACCATCGCAACGAAAAAATTCCTCCACTCGGGCTTGTCCAGCCCCTCCCACCACTGTTGTACCAGCGAGCTCACGTGGCTTTACCTGTCGCCCAGCGTCGTTCCTGCGACGACTGGTTCTGCCACACCCTCGCCCGGCTAGCTGCATCTCCCTTTGTGTGTCCTTCAACTCTTGTCTCTTTCCATCCGCGCAATTCGAATATCGAATATCGATTTTCGAACATCGCACATGCGGCACGGCGGCTCTCAGCGCGACCGCGTGCGGTCTGCCCGCCGTTTTCTTAGCCCGGTCGGCCGGACCGTCGTGGGGGTAAGCGGCCGGTCGTCTGCGGCTACTTCACCACAGTGATGGTGAAGACCATTGAAGTGGTGGTGGAGCCGGAGACGGCGTTTACCGTCACCTGCACCTGAGGCGGCGGTGGCGGTGGCTGGTTCGCGATGCCCCCGCAGCCGGTGAAAGCAACCAGGAACAAGACCAGCGCAAGCGTCATTCCCACTCGACTGAGCTGCGCCCGACTCATTCGCCACATGGGGACTGCGCACACCGCCATCATCGCCAGTGCCGCAACGACGAAAAACGGCGACGCGGGATATTCCGCCGGGGGAACATACCGCGAGATTCCGGCGAATGAACCCCCCACATTGATGGCTACGGCCACCGCCGTCGCCCCGCTGCCCGCCGGCACGGAGGGGGGATTAAACGCGCAACTCCCGCCGACCGGCAGTCCAGTGCAAGTGAACGTGATGGGAGAGCTGAGCGCGCCGGCCTGGTTGACGGTCAGCGTGAAATTCGCCGTGCCGCCCGGAGACACGCTGGCGCTGTTGCTCGACGCAGCCATCGAAATGGAGTTCACAGTTTGCGCCAGCGCGATGGAAGTGCTGCTGCCGGAGTTCGCATCGCCGGAATACGCCGCGGTGATGGTGTGCGTGCCCCCCGTCAAGCTGGAAATGGGAAGTGTGGCAGTTCCGTTGTTGAGCGTGCCCGTGCCCAATGTCGTGCCGCCATCCATGAACGTCACCGTGCCGGCGGCTGTGGACGGGCTTACCGTCGCCGTGAACGTGACCGCCTGCCCCGCGTTCGACGGGTTCGGCGAAGAACTGAGGGTCGTCGTGGTGCTAATTTTGACGACGTCCTGCACCAGCGCAGTGGAGGTACTGGCATTGTGCGTGGCGTCGCCGACATAGTCGGCGGTCAAGGAGTGCGAGCCAGCCGTCAACGTGGATGTGGAAAAGATGGCTATGCCGCCACTGAGCGTGACCGTGCCCAGAGCAGTGCTGCCATCCAGAAACGTCACTGTGCCGGTGGCCGTGGACGGGCTCACCGTCGCCGTAAACGTCACGCCTTGCCCGGCGTCAGATGGGTTGAGCGAGGAACCCAGCGTGGTGGCCGTAGACAGTTTGTTCACCGTCTGCGGCAGCACGGCGGACTCGCTGCCCTCGTAATCTGCGTCACCCCTATAAACCGCCACGATGGACTGAGCACCCGCGGCCAGTGCGGACGTGCTGACGCTCGCCACGCCATTCGCATTCAAAGACGCTGTTCCGAGTAGCGTGTCCGGGACAACGTCCCAGAATTCCACGATTCCCGTGGCCGAGGCCGGGCTCACCGTAGCCGTGAAGGTGACAAACTGCCCGACCGTGGAGGGGTTGAGGGAAGAGACCATCATAGTGGTAGTCGTCAGTCCGATGCCCGTCCCGCTCAAAGCTACTTTACCCGGACTGCCCGCGGCGTCGTGCGTGATGCTCAGTGTGCCGGAGCGATTGCCCCGCGCTGTGGGCGTGAACGTGACGTTGACGTCGCAAGCGGAATTCATCGTCAAGGTCCCGCCGCAATTGTTGGATTGCGCGAAATCACCGGACACACTGATTTGCAGGATGCCCAGATCGCCCGTGCCTGTATTTTTCAGCGTCACAAGCTGCGCCGCGCTGGTGGTCCTGATGTCCCGCGCGGGGAACACGACGGAGTTGGTGGAAAATGTCAACACCGCGCTGCTCGTGCCCGTCCCGCTCAGGGGTACGGAATGCGGGCTGCCCGCGGCATCATGGGTGATGCTGAGTGTGCCGGCCAGTGCTCCGATGCTTGTCGGCGCAAACGTCACGTCAATCACGCAGTTTCCGCCGCCTGTAACGCTCGTGCCGCAATTGTTGCTCTGCGCGAAATCGCCGCTCACGGAAATGTCGGAGACATTCAGCGTGGCGCTGCCCATGTTGCGCAGCAGCACGCTTTGCGCTCCGCTCGTGGTGCCCACCGTCTGCGGCGCAAACGTCACACTCGCCTTGTCAAACGCAATTCCCGGAGCAGCCTGTGGGCTGATCTTGGCCGCAAAGCCGCTTCCAGACGTGCGCAGGGCGTCCGGCGTAAATGGAAAACCAGAGCCTGTCATTCCAGTCACGTAGGCATTGCCGGCGGCGTCCAAGGCGATGCTGGTTCCAAAATCATCGGAATTCGCGCTGCCCAGGTAAGTCGAGTAAACCAGCGCGGAGCCGCTGGCGTTGAGTTGCGGCGCCATCGCGTCCGAGCAAGCGTAGTAGTAATAGAAGTAGCTGCCGCATTCGCCGCCTCCCGCCGCGCCTTGCACAGCGGCTACCGTCGGGAAGTTCGTCGAGTAGGTGTAGCCGGTCAAATACGCGTTGCCTGCGCTGTCCAGGGCGATTCCGCGCGCGCCGTCGCTATGGTGTCCTCCGACATAGCTCGAGTACACCAGCGTGGCGCCTCCCGCGTTCACTTTGGTCACAAAAACATCCGTACCACCGGCGTTCGTAGTTTGAAACGCTCCCACCGTGGTTGGAAAATTCGAGGATGCGGTTTCTCCGGCTACGTAAGCGTTACCGGCGCTGTCCACCGCGATGCCATGGCCGGTTTCCCAGGAATTTCCGCCCAGGTACGTGGAATAAACCAGCGCGGCGCCCGACGCGTTCAGCTTGCTCACAAATGCGTCAGAATCATTTCCGCAGCTTGCGCAGGAAGCTTGAATCGGGCTGGCTGTCGGGAAGTTTGCGGATTCTGTAGAACCAGTCACAAACGCATTGCCGGAGGAATCCGCGGCAATCGAGTAAGCAGCTTCGCTCTTGCTGCCGCCGAGAAACGTCGAGTACAGCAGCGAAGCCGCTCCGGATTGCGAGGAGTCCACTTTGGCCGCAAATGCGTCTTGACTGCCCCCGTAAACCGTTTGAAACGCTCCTGTGGTTGTCGGGAAATCGGAAGAAGTGGTTGCTCCCGCCAGCAGGACATGGCCGGAAAAATCAATGGCCAGTCCCAAAGCACGGTCGGATCCCTGCCCGCCCAGGTACGTCGAGTAAAGAAGCTGCGCCCCGGCCGCGTCCAGCTTGGCAAGGAATGCGTTGCGATCATTTCCAGCGAGCGTCGTCTGGAATGCATTCATCACGGGAAAGTCCAGGGAGTCCGTCTCGCCCGCTACAAAAATGTTCCCGTTGGTGTCGATCGCGATGCTGTGCCCCAGGTCCACAGAGCTTCCTCCCAGATACGTGGCGAAGAGCAGCGTGGTGCCGCTGGCGTCGAGCTTAGCGATGAATGCATCTTCAAAGCTCGCTCCGGCTTTCGACGATTGCAATGCGCCCGGAGTTGTTGGGAAATTGACGGACGAAGTGAATCCCGCCAAGTAGCTGTTGCCAGCCGAATCGATGGCGATCGCGCGAACATCTCCGTCAATCTGCGCCGCGTAGGACAGCACGGGGTCAATCCGCAGTGGTTTGTTGGCGTCGTACTCGCCGAGCGCGAACCCTGCCTCGCCGTTCTTGTCTAGCGTGTACGAGCATTCGACACTGCGCGCGCCCCCGCCCGCTCCCTGTATGGCGACCGGCTTGTGCATCACCACGCGGCCCTGGCCGGTTTGCACCACCAGGTTTCCGCGCTTGTTTACCTCCAATTTCTTCGCGCCTTGCACGGTCATGCGGATGGCCCGCGGCTCCGCGCCAGGTTTTACGATGAAGTCGTACTCCAGTTGCTGGCCCTTGCCGTAGTACAGCAAGTCCACGCCGGGATACACCTCGCGATAACGCACGCGCGCGAAGTGCGGCACGCCGGTAATCCACTTCTGCGGATCGTTGCCCAGCAAATAGTTGCTGTAGCCCGGCAGGCGCTCCTCTCCTTCCATTTTAGGAGCCGGGTTCCCGCCGGGAAACTGGAATCGCAGCACAGTCATCTCCGCATTGTGCTGCGGCTCCTTTTTGGCTCCGGCCTCGCGCGTCGTGCGCTGGCGTTGCTTTCCTGGCTGTCTGGCTTTCCCGTTGAGAACCAGCACCGGCTCCCCGCGTTCGCCGAGCAGCAAAGAATACCCTCCGCCGCGCGCCAGAAATTTCGTCTCGCCCCCGGCTTGTCCCTGGTTCACTTCAAAACTCACCGGAAGTTGTGCATACCGCGCCGTCGCCTGCGCCGAGCCCACTTTGGCTGGCTTGGGTATCCAACTCACCCAGATCACCAGCGCAAGCGCACCCACGAAGCTCAGTTTTCGCACCCACCCTCGCCGCCAGAACCACACCAGTGTCTCAACTATGGATTTCCCATCATCGCTCCCTTTGGTCAGTCCGGATAGCATTCCGAGTTTGCTCATCGTTGCCTCCCGGCACCTAAGTGCCTTCAAAATTGCTTCCGCGCTTCGGTGCGCGGCTGAAATTCGCCCGCTCACCCGTGGCGCTGCGCGGACCCTGCGGAATCTGCGCGTGCACCGCTGTTGCGGTCCGCGGCAGCGCGGCGAACAAGGCGCCTTGCCTGCTAGCCTTCATGCCAACCACCTCATACGGAGCAGTCACGCTCATTCCACTTCTCCCTCGTGCAATTCAATACGTGATGCGCTTGCAATGCGGGCACGGCCACACGGTGACAAAGACGACGGCCTCATCCGGCCGGCGGATTTCCGCCAGTTGCGGAGCGATGCGATTTCCGCAGCAGACTCGCAGCAGCCGGGGATCGAGATCGTTCACGGACTCGGCGCCGCGGGCAGTTGGTTGAACTGCAGGGTTCGTGTCGGCTTGTTGTTCGCTGCGCATCGGTTTTCCTCCTGCACCTCCGTGGCGGGCAGACCGTGTTGCGGTCTGCCCGCTCGCAACATGCCAGACTTCTCGTGCCCTAGTCTCGGCCCTTGAGCTTGGTGCGCGTGGCCACCCAAAGGTCAAAACCGCCTGCGCCGCTCAACGGGACCGTGTTGAAGTAGAGGGCCGTGCCGTCGAAGGAAAGGAACGGCTGCGCTTCTTGGGAGACAGTATTGACGGCCGGTCCGACGTTCACCGGGACCGACCAGGGATCCGAAGTGCTCGCCCGCATGGCAACCCAGAGATCATCAAAGCCGAAGGTCCCCGGACGGTTCGAGGGAAAGAAGATTTCCAGTCCGTCACGACGGATACCAGGTCCTCGATCATTGAACGGACTGCTGAGTTCCACAACCAGAACCGCCCAGCCAAAGGTCTCGTCTGCCTGGAGCGTGCTTGCATAAATGTCGAGCCCACCAGGGCCGCCAGGCCGGTTCGAAGTGAAGTAGAGGGTGGTCACACCGGTCGCGTCGTCCTCGAAAATGCACGGCTGTTGCTCTTGCGCGGCGGTGTTCACCGTACTGCCGAGGTTCTCGGCGGGTCGCCAGCCGAAGTCATCACGTTTGTTGTGCCGGCGAGAAACATAAATGTCGGAGGTGCCAAATCCCCCGGGACCGTCGCTATGGAAATACATGCGATGGCCGTCAAGGGAGAGTTCCGGAGCGCTCTCGTTGGATGCGGTGTTGATATTGGGACCCAAGTTTTGAGGCGCGCCCCAGGGGGCATCCACACTCGGCCGCTGGGTGACCCAGATGTCGGTTCCTCCGAAGCCTCCTGGTCGGCTGGAGTGGAAGTAAAGACTCAGCCCGTCCTTCGAAATAGTTGGGCCCTGGTCCAGCGAGGATGTGTTGATTGTCGGACCAAGATTGACGGCTGCTGACCAATCGGAATACTGGTCGTCCGCGTCAGCCACCACGAACATCGCCGCGGCCAGCACGACCGCAGCCCAGGCCACCGCCCAGCCGCTCAACCGTGCAAGGTGCTTTCGATTCGCGTCTCTCATTTCTTTTCTCCTTTTCCGCGCTCGGCATTAGCGCTGTGGCGGCGACTTTCGCAGGCTTGCCAGCGGGATTCAATGCAACGCGGGCAAAACGGGGGTGAAACTGTAATGGGCAACAAATCAGCCAGTTGCAACGGCGGGTGACACAGCCTAGGAGGAGATTCTGCTAGACAGTGTCGTATCTGGATGTATAATCCAGAAAGTTTTGTGCGCCCGAAAGCGCCATAAGATTTCCGGATGGGTGGAGTTCTCACGTCCGGTCCGGGCCGCGTCGGCTTCGGCGTCTTCGAAGCGGATCTGAAAGCCGGAGAACTCCGCAAGAGCGGTTCTCGCGTCAAACTCGAAGGCCAGCCGTTCCAGGTTCTTGCCATGCTTCTGGAGCGGCCCGGCGAAGTCGTCACCCGCGAAGAGCTCCAACGCAAGCTCTGGCCCGCCGACACGTTCGTTGACTTCGAGCACAGCATCAACGCGGCGGTGAAGCGGCTGCGCGACGCGCTGGACGATTCCGCCGATTCACCCCGCTATATCGAAACGCTCCCCCGCCGCGGTTACCGCTTCATCTATCCGATCAACGGCGGCAGCGCCGTCGCAGCCCAGCAACCTTCCGCGACGCCGCGTTTCGGCTGGCAAGTCAAAACGCTACTCATTGCCCTCCCGGTTGTGCTCATCGGAATCGTGGCGTTCAACGTCGGCGGTTTGCGTCACCGCATCTTTGGGATCGCGCCGGGGACGATCGGCTCCGTGCTCGTGAGTCCGGCAAAGAACTACACCGGTGACCCAGCCCAGGAGTTTCTCGCTGATGGCTTGACCGACAGCCTGACCACGCACTTAGCGCAGGTGGGGGCTCTGCGCGTGCCGTCCGTGACCTCGGCGATGTTTTACAAGGCGGAGCGCAAGAAACTTCCGGAGATTGCCAAAGAATTGAAGGTGGACGCCGTAGTCGAGCCCAGCGTGCAGCGGTCGGGCGCAGGGCTGCTGATTAACATCCAGCTCATCCACGCGCGGACGGATAACCACCTGTGGGCCAAGCACTACGAGTCCACTGGGCAGGATTTGCAAGCCGTGCTCGGCCGCATCGCGCGCGATGTCGTCGCAGCCATGAAGGTGACGCCGAGACCGGAGGAGCGCTCCCGTCTGGCAAGACCCAAAGAAACTTCTCCGGAGGCCTACGCGCTTTTCATGCAGGGCCGCTATCATCTCCGCAAGGGCACGGAAGAGAGTCGCGAGAAGGCTGCGCACCTGTTTGCAAAAGTTATCGAGTTGGACCCGAATTACGCTCCGGCCTACGCGCAACTCGCCCTCCTGCACACGCATGGCGGAGCCTACCTGGCCGGGCCGGGCGTTACCGCGCGTAATCTGGCCCTGAAGTGGGCGGAGAAAGCGCTGGAGTTGGACGATTCCCTCGCCGAAGCCCACACCGCCCTGGCGAACGTCTCCAAGGCGGATTGGAATTTCAAGGAAGTTGAAGCGCGCTACAAGCGCGCCATTGAACTGAATCCCAGTTTCCCCACCGCTCACACCTGGTATTCCCAGTTTCTGACGAATCTGCGGCGGTATGACGAGGCTCTGGAACATTCCCGGCGCGCGATGGAACTTGCGCCCGCCGAACCCAGCACGCTCACCCACGCGGCAATCGCTTTCTGGGCCAGCGGCCGGACCGATGAAGCGATGGCCTACTGGCAGAAGGTGGTGGATCTGGAACTTGACTACTGGGGGGCCTACAGCTTTTTGGGCCGTGGCTATGTGCGGCAGGGAAAGTACGCCGAAGCGATTGCGGCTCTGGAGAAGACCATTGCCTTGCGCGGCCGCGACAACATCAGTGTCGCCTGTCTGGCCCATGCGTACGCAAAAGCGGGACGCCGCGACGAATCTTTACGGCTCGTCGCGGAATTGGAAAGCAAGTCCAAAAAGTCAGAACGACCCATGGTTTTCGCTATGGCCATCGCCTATGCGGGTCTCGGCGACGAGAAAAAGCTCTTCGATCTTCTGGAGCGGTCCTATGAAGGCCGCGGCAGCGGCATTGTCCCACTCAATTCCGAGCAATTGTTTGAGGATTACCAGGGTGATCCGCGCTTTCGCGGCATTTTGCTCCGCATCGGGATGCCGCCGGAGAGCCTCGCTCCGTTGAACACCCTTGTCGCAAAGCCCGGGGGGAGGCCGCAGCGAAAGTAGGGAATCACAACTCGCGAATCCGCCTGCGTATTCCACGGAGGCTGCGATGGGAAAGACAACATTACACCGGGCCGCTTGCTTCATTGGCCTGCTCTGCCTCGAATTCCTCCCCCTTCCCGCACTTGCGCAGCAGCCCACCGGAACCATCGCTGGAATCGTGACGGACCCTTCCGGCGCCGTGGTCGGCGGCGCGAGTGTGACCGTCGTCCACAAAGCTAGCCGGACGACCGTCCGAATGACGACTTCAGACGTCGGCGCCTACACCGTGCCCGCGCTTCTCCCCGGTGACTACGAGGTACGCATCGAAGCCAGCGGCTTCAAAACCACTGTGTCCGCTTTGAAAGTCGAAGTTGGGCGAGTTACATCGGCTGACGTGCGGCTGGAAGTCGGCGAGTTGACGGAAACCGTGACGGTGGAAGCGAACGGAGTGCGGGTGAATCCCACGCAAACAGCACTCGAAGGCATTGTTACCGAGGAGCTCATCCGCAGCCTGCCGCTCAACGGCCGCAACTTCCTCGAACTCGGACAACTCGAACCCGGCGTCCAGATCAACACCAAGGGCACGCTGGTGGGCGTTGCCGGGTACAACACGGCCATCGGGATTGCCGGCCAGTCTGGCCTTCAGACCGCCGTCACGCTCGATGGTCTCAGTATCAGCGACGACCACTTTGGCGCCGTCCTCGCCAATGTCTCTCAAGAGGCTATTCAGGAATTCCAGGTCACCCGCTCGGCGCAGGATATCTCCACCGGGCTGTCCGGCAATGGCGCGGTGAACATCGTCACACGAACCGGCGGCAACGAGTTCCATGGCACTGGGCTGTTCTACTGGCGGGACGACAAGCTGGCCGCCCGTATCGCCGAGGAGCAAATCCCCTTCGGGCGCGAGCATTTCGGCTTCAGTGCCGGCGGCCCGTTCAGCCGCGACCGCCTGTTCTGGTTCGCCAGCTACGAGGGCATCAATCAGAGTATCGGCGTGGCCACTGTGACGCCATTCTTCCCGCAGTTCACCGATACATGGCAGGCGCCGTATGACGAGCGCATGGCGCTGGCGCGTGTGGACTGGAACCTCAGTGCAGGCCTGCGCATATTCGGCCGGTTTCTTCACAACAACCGCCGGGGCATTGAAGCCGGCGGGTCCTTTGGAGGAATTGAGATTGTCCCGGTAACTCAGCACGATTTCAGCAACCAAACGGCTGCGGGCTTGGACTTCGCCCGCGGGCGCTTCACCCACTCCTTTCGCTTCGGCTACCTCAACTCAAACTTGCGCAACGAAAGCGGCAACACGTTCATCGAGGGCTTGCCGATCACTCTCGATCCCGATGGTCGGCTAGTGACGGCGCACATCGGCGAAGCACTCGCGCTGGGGACCAACAGCAACACGCCATCCTATCGCTTCATCGACAACTACGAGACACGTTACGACGGCGGAGTCAGCTTCGGCCGCCATAGCCTGCGTTGGGGAGCGCTGACGAACATCATCCGCTCAAACTGGTACGAGGAATTGAGAAGGGTCCCGGAAATCACGCTGGAATTCAATGCCGACTTGCAGCAACGATGCGGTGCGGACCCGCTCTGCTATCCTATCCGCGGTGGCAATGTCGGCAACGGGCTCGGCTGGCTCAGCGGCCTTTCGACGCTCGGCTTCCCCTTTGGCGGCTTCAAGAACAACCGCATTCACACCTATGTTGCCGACGGCTGGCGAGCGACGCCGCGCCTGCAAGTGAACGTCGGACTGCGTTGGGTGTACGAGCCAGGGCCGAACACGCCCGGCGTGGTCAAGCCCGCCATCCTCGACGAATTCATGGCCGGAATTTCGCGGCCTGTTTCGCACGATACGAATAACCTTGCGCCCCAGATTGGTTTGGCGTGGGACCCCACCGGCGCAGGCAAATGGGTGCTCCGCGCCAACGCCGGCGTCTTCTACGACAACTTCCTGCTGCGGAACAACTGGTGGGTGCGCAACAACCTGGAGCGCGCGCCGATCGCCTTTGTTACCTCGCAGCTCAGCCGGCTGGTCGATCCCAACACCAACACGAATATCTTTGTGTTGGACGGCAGCGACCCGAACGCCACCATCACTCCTGGCGTGAACTGGCTTTCCGGTCCGCAGTGCAACGACCCGCGCTTACCTCCGGGCAATTGTGCGCTCGGCACCCCGGGGCTGCTCGATGCGGTTCTGGACGCGGCGGCCGCGTTCCGCGCGGCGTACGCGCTCCGGGCCGAACAGCGCACCGCTCAGGACTCCAACTGCGAACGCAACCGCACCTGCCAGATCATGGATCCGAACTACCGCACTCCCTACACTCTCCAGTTCAGCGTTGGCTTTCAGCGCGAGCTCCGGCCGGGGCTGGTTCTTTCGATTGACTACGTGCGCCACCGCGGCCAGCGTTTCCCGGTGCGGACCGAGGCGAACCGGGGAGGAGCGGCAGACACCCTCGATGTGAACAAGGCGATGGCCGCGATCATCGCTACGAATCAATCGTTGGGTTGCGGCGCGAGCGTCAGTACAGCGGCCATTGATTGCGCCGTCGGCAAGGGCGCGACCATCCTGAGCTACACGAATCGCGGATTGGGCACAGGGGCCGGCGGCAGGCAGGCAAGGGCAGGTGTGGAAAGTACGGCCGCCTTCGACGGCCTGAGCCCAAAGTTCAACCGCTTCATCGTGTACCAATCCAGGGGTTGGTCTACCTACAACGCGCTCCAGGTACATCTGCGCGGTCGCCTGCCCGATTCTGGCCGGGGACTGCACAACTGGAGCCTGGTGACTTCGTACTCCCTGAGCCGGCTGGTGGGCACTGTGGCGGAGCAAGGACTGATCTGGCTCCAGGCGGACGATTTCAAGTTCATGTACGGTCCCACGTCGTTCGACCGCACGCACGTGTTCAGCCTGGCGACTGGCTTCGATACTTTCGCAGGCTTGCGGCTGAACAGTTTCTGGCGTGCCTCCAGCTCGTTGCCGCAGTCGGTGTTCCTGCAACCGGTGCGCAGCGGCAACGCAGCTTCGGCGGAAATCTTCCACACGGATTTGGACGGCGACGGCTCGAGCGGTGATCCCTTGCCCGGTACGAACCGCGGCTCCTATGGACGCAAGATCGGCTGCGGCGGCAAGGCTCTCAACCGCGTGATCGACTCTTACAACAGCACACAGGCCGGCCAACTGACACCCGCAGGGCAGACGCTGGTGAACGCGGGCCTGTTTACCACAACTCAATTAAAGGCGCTAGGCGCCGTCAGTCCCACCGTGCCGCGAGCACCGGATGGACAGGTCTGCCTGGATTCGTTGCTCACGACGGACATCCGAATCTCGCGTCCCTTCACCCTGCGCCACGAGCGCGTCACCATCGAACCGGCCTTTGAAATGTTCAACGTGTTCAACGTTGCCAACTACGACTTGCCCGCTTCGCGCCTAGATGGTGTCTTGACCGGCCTGCCCAGCTCTCTCAACGGAACCACGCCGGAGACTCGCACAAATCGGGCCGGCGTCACGGGTGGAACGATGTCGCTGGGAGCGCCCCGCTCCTGGCAGTTGGTTCTTCGTGTGTCCTTTTAAGAGGACCATCCGACGTGAGGGGCCGCAGCGCTTCGTCCTGAAAGCGAGTTCTAGTTTACATAAGGAATCCCCTCTTGGTGTCTATTTGGTGTCCATTTCTGTAGGGCACCAGGGGGACTAGACAGGTGTCGCGGGACCAAATAGAAAGCATGAAGGTCTTGGGGGAAGAAGCAGATAGAATGAAGTCACGGCGGATGAGGAAGTTAGCAAAATCGCTGAGATAGAATCCCACCCTCTCCGCCATTTTGGCGAAGCCAAAATGCCCTGAGCGAGCGCAGCGAGTCGAAGGGCTCCCGCAATGCCGCACGCCGTTCTGAGCAACCCCAATGACTGAATCGAAGCCCTGGCACTGTTACATTCTCGTATGTGCTGACAAGAGCTTCTACGTGGCCGTGGCCACCGGCTTGATTGAAAGAGAGCTTGCACATAACTTGGGAGTCGGTGCAAAGCATACTCGACTCAGGAGGCCAGTTCGCCTGGTCTGGTCCAAAGAGTGCGCCTCTCACGCGGAAGCGAGAAGCCTCGAAGCCCGGCTCAAAGGCTGGAGTCGAAAAAAGAAAGCACTGCTCATCGCGGGTTCTCTTCGACTCGACTGACGTCTCGCTCAGAGTGAACGAAGGTCGTTCACGAATCCCACCCTCTCCGCCATTTTGGCGAAGCCGGAATGCCCTGCTTGCCCTGAGCTCGCCGAAGGGAGCGAGCGCAGCGAGTCGAAGGGCTGCTACCTCCATCGTCCTTCTGGGCAAGCATCCATCAACGAATCGAACGTCTGGCTTAGACTCATCCTCTACCGAAACCCAAAAAAATTGGCCACCTGCTCGCTGACGCGGGCGATGGCGTCCTCGAGATTCGCGCCGATGCCGTCGTGCCGCGCGGTGAACACGCAAATTACGATGTGGCGATTCTGGCTTTCGAGCAGGCCGACGTCGTTGCCGATGAACGGCAGGAAGTCGCCGGTTTTGTGCGGCACGCGGTAGCCGGTGACGTATTTCGGCAGGCGCGAGCTGTACACTTGCCCGCGCATAATTTGCAGCATCTGATCGCTGGCTGCTTTGCTGACCGCTTCGCCTTTGTAAATTTTTTCCAGCAGCTTGCCCATGTCCCGCGGCGAGGAAAGCCCGAAGGGCATCTTGCCTTCCAGGTGAAATTCGCGCGCGCTGGGCGCTTCGCGGATGGCCTTGAACCACTCGGCGGCGAGTCCGGTGGCCTTGATGCTCGGCAGGCTGTAACTCTGCATCAACTGGTTGACCGGCTCGATGCCGCCGACTTTTTCGTACAGCATGTCCGTTGCGCTGTTGTCGCTGACGATGATCATCAGCGTGAGGAGGTCTTTGATGGTCAGGCTGGCGCCTGCGTCGAGCGATCGCAGGACGCCCGTGCCCGGGCGCTTGTCGGTTTCCTTGAGTTCCACGCGGTCGGTGAGGGCAAATTTTCCCGCGTCAATTTGGCGGAACACTTCCACCATGAGCGGAATTTTGATGACGCTCATGGTGTCCATCGCCTCGTCGACGTTTAGCGAGATTTCTTCGCCCGTTTCCATGCACTTGATGTAGATTCCCCACTTGGCGTTCACCGAGCGCGTGATGCGCTCGATGTTGGTTTGCAGCCGCGCCAATGGCGTGGGCGGCTGTGGCGGCTGCTGCGCCCCCGCCGGCTGGATTCCAAGCAACAACGCGACAGCGCTGAGCGCTGCCAGAAAAACCCGCATTCTGCTCATGAAATCGCTCCTCTTGATTCCCTTCAGCTCCAACGGCTGCAACGCTGTTCTTACTTTTTGTAGCCAATCTTTCGCAAGAACTCTTTCCGGTGCTTCGCTTCGTCCGGCCCCTCAACGCCTTTCGGCGAGCTGCCGTCAATCACGCCCAGCACGCCGCGACCCTCGGCGCCCTGCGCGACGATGACTTCCACCGGGTTTGCCGTGGCGCAAAAAATCGAGCACACTTCGAAGCAGTCCTTGATGCGCCCCAACACGTTGATGGGGAAGGCGTCTCGCAGCAGCACTACGAAAACGTGTCCCGCGCCGATGGCCTGGGCATTTTCCAGCGCCGCTTTGCGCAGTTCGTCGTCGTTAGCCTCCACGCGCACCAGGCACGGCCCCGACGCCTCATTAAACGCAATCGCAAACTTCGCGCCGGGTACGGTGTTCACCATCACCTCGTAGAGGTCTTCCACCGTCTTGATGAAATGCGTCTGGCCCACAATGATGTTGGCGTCCTGCGGAATTCGCAATTTCACGCTGTGCAGTTCCATCGTCTCCCCCTGCTTGCTGACGCTCGCGGCAGATTTATGAGCGTGGCCGCTAGCATTTTTGCGGTCAATGATAGAATAGCCGGGCGCTCATGCCGCTCGCATCGGTTTTCCTGGTCATTCCGATTTGGCGCGCTGACGCGCGCTGAAGCATGCTCATCAAAACTCTGCAACAGGCCAAGCGCGTCATCAAGATTGTCGTCGGCTTCACCATTCTCCTCGCCGGAGTCGTCATGCTCGTCACGCCCGGCCCCGGCTGGGTGGCGATTTTTGGAGGGCTGGCCATTCTTGCCGCCGAATTCGTCTGGGCCCGCCGCCTCCTCGATCACTTGAAGCACCATGGCGGCAAACTCCGCGACGCCGTCTTCAACTCCAAGAATTCCAAGAACCCACCTGACTCTCCTGCGGAAAGCCCCAAGTAAAACGCTTCGGCCTCCGCATTTTTCCCTAACCCCTAACCCCTAACCCCTAACCCCTAACCCCTAACCCCTAACCCCTAACCCTAACCCCTTCTTACATTGGCGGCTGCTTTGCTGGAGGTACGTTCGGACGCATCGGCCCCTGCGGCGGAGCTCCGGTTCGTGTGGCCTGCGCTTCGAGATAAACTCGGTACCCGCCCGCATCCCATGCCTGCTCGATTTTTGTGCGCACTTCACCCGGCGAAACGCGCGTGTATGTGATGCGCTCGCGAAATTCGCGCCCGTCCACTCTCCCGCGGTGCTCGAGGCTGAGCGTGTTCTCGTCCGCAAAGTTTCCGCGATAATCGCCTACGCCGCCTGCATCGTCAAACCAGAACATTCGGTAGTTCGCCGCTTCGCCATCGTAGGTCAGTATTCCGAACGCGCGGTAGGGTCCCTGCGGGCCGACGCCGTCATAATTGAATTGCAGAAATCGCCCCAGCAGCGGACGCGCAAACCACCGCCCGGTCCCGCCCTCCGCTTTCTGCCCCGAGGTTTCGCCCGGATAGCGGACCTTCTCTTCCCAGGCCCCAACCAGGAACGCCAGCCGTCGGCCTTCGGGCCCCAGCCTGGCTGGCCCGGGAATCCCTTGCTGGGGTCTGACCGAAGCCTGCTGCTGTGCGGCGCCAGGTGCTGCCAAGAAAACGAGTCCAACAGCTGCGACCAATGGGAACACCTTCCAAAACCTCATTGCGAGCCTCCAGGCCATTTCACTATTCTCCGACGCGAGGATGCTAGCGCAGTTGCCTTGGAGCAAGTCCTACGCACCACATCGAAACAAGATAGCTTGAAGCGAGTGCGCACCGGTTAGCTGAGATCGGACTTGACACCTGAAGATCCAGTGCCATACTTAACGCAGTTAGGTTAATGTACTTAGTTATGCGAGGTCTTCCATGAGCGTCCAAGAACGCCGAGCGCGAGAAAGAGCCAAGCTGCGCAGCGAGATTTTGAGCGCTGCGCGCGAATTGTTTGTCCGCGATGGCTATGAGAATTTCTCGATGCGCAAGCTGGCGGAGAAGATCGAATACTCCCCCACCACTATCTACCTGTACTTCAGTGATAAAGCGGACCTGTTGTCGCAGCTTTGCGAGGATTCCTTTGCGAAGCTGGTGCAGCAACTGGAAACCATCGCTTCGTTGACGACGGATTCCGTGGATGGACTGCGTGCGAGCATGCTGGCCTATGTGGAGTTTGGCCTGAAAAACCCCTCGAATTATCAGGCGATTTTCATGCTTCCGGATGCCATGCTCGCGGCGAAGCCCGGCCGGCGACTTGCTCCCGAGGGGGCGGGGATGCGCGTGGTTGATTGCCTGGGACGGGCGGTGCAGGACTGCATGCGCAAGGGCAAGCTCCGCAAGGCGGACGCGGAGGGAACCGCTCAGGCGATATGGGCTGCACTGCATGGCATTCACTTCGTTGCTGGTGGCACATCCGGAGTTTCCGTGGGTCCGCCGCGAAGCACTAGTGGACCAAGTCGTTGATATGACCATCGAAGGCTTACGGGCGTAGACAGTGTTTCTACTTAACGAAGTAAATATAAATAACGCCGTAATCCAGTCACACTATTCCTCCTGGCCTTTCTGCTGCGCAAGGCGCTCGATGGCTCCGATATCTTCGAGGGTTGTCGTGTCGCCGGAAATGCCGCCCTTTTGGGCCAATTCACGAAGCAGGCGGCGCATGATTTTTCCGCTGCGGGTTTTGGGGAGCAAGTCGGCGAAGCGCACTTCGGCGGGACGTGCAATGGTGCCGATGATTTTGGAGACGTGGTCGCTGAGATGGTTCTTCAGTTCGGGGGTGGGGTTTTGGCCGGCGCGCAACGTGACGAAAGCGACGATGGCTTCGCCTTTGATTTCGTCTGGGCGGGCCACGACGGCGGCTTCTGCCACTGACGGGTGGCTGACCAGCGCGCTTTCAATTTCCATGGTGCTCAGGCGATGGCCGGCGACCTTGATGACGTCGTCCACGCGGCCGAGGACCCAGAAATAACCATCTTTGTCGCATTGCGCGGCGTCACCGGTGAAATAAGCGCCTGGAATGCGGCTCCAGTAGTCGCGGCGGAAGCGCTCGTCATCGCCATAGATGGTGCGCAGCATGGAGGGCCAGGGCTTTTCGATGACGAGATAACCGGTCTCGCCGGGCTTTACGGGTTCTCCCTGCATGTTCACGACACGCGCGGCGATGCCGGGAAGCGGAAGGCATGCAGAGCCGGGTTTGGTAGGCGTGGCGCCGGGCAGGGGAGAAATCAAGATAGAGCCGGTTTCCGTCTGCCACCAGGTGTCCACAATGGGGCATTGCTTGCGCCCAATGACTTCGTAATACCACTTCCACGCGGCGGGGTTGATGGGTTCGCCGACGGTGCCCAGCAAGCGGATCTTGGAGATGTCGTGGCCCTCGAGCCACTGTTTGCCCCAGGCCATGAAAGCACGCACGGCGGTAGCGGAGCTGTAAAAAATGGTGACGTTGTAGCGGTCGGCGATGCGCCAAAAGCGGTCACGCTTGGGATGGTCAGGCGCACCTTCGTACATGACGACACTGGCGCCATTGGAAAGCGGGCCGTAGACGATGTAGCTGTGGCCGGTGACCCAGCCGATGTCGGCGGTGCACCAGAAAATGTCGTCGTCGCGCAAATCGAAGACGTTTTGCATGCTCCACGTGCACTGGACCAAATAACCCGCCGAAGTATGCAGCACACCCTTGGGCTTGCCTGTAGTGCCGCTGGTGTAAAGAATGAAAAGCGGATGCTCGGCGTCGAGCACTTCCGGCTCGCAGGTTTCGGGAAACTGGTCCACCAGCTCGTTCCACCAAAGGTCGCGGCCCTGCTGCCAGGCGACCGGCTCGCCGGTGCGTTTCACGACGACCATGTGCTTCACCGTGGGACAGCTTTTCAGGGCTTCGTCAGCGGACTCTTTGAGAGGAATGACGCGGCCGCGGCGGTAGCCGCCATCGGCGGTGATGAGGAGCTTGCACTTGGCGTCGTGAATGCGGTCGGCCAGCGCGGGCGCGCTGAAGCCGCCAAAGACCACACTGTGTACGGCGCCAATGCGCGCGCAGGCCAGCATGGCAATGGGCAGCTCCGGAATCATGGGCATGTAGATCGCGACCACGTCGCCCTTCTTCACGCCGAGGTCTTTCATGGCGTTGGCGAAGCGGCAGACGAGGTCGCGCAGCTCGCAGTAGGTAAACTCGATCGCCGTGCCGTCTTCGGCCTCCCAGAGAAGCGCGGGCTTGTTGCCGTGCTTCGCAATGTGGCGGTCCACGCAGTTGTAGGAGACGTTGAGCTTTCCTCCCACGTACCACTGCGCGTGCGGCAGCTTCCACTCCAACGTCTTCTCGGGCGGGGTGATCCACTCGATGAGCTGGCCCTGCTCACCCCAGAATTCCTCCGGCTTTTCCAGTGCGTAGCGATGCAGCGCGTCGTACTCGGTTATGGAGCTGACGCGCGCGCGGGAAGAGAATTCTTCCGGCGGGGGGATGGCTGCTTCGTGCAGGATCGTGGGATCGAATTCGCTCATGTTGTCTCCGGGACTGCCGCGTGCGCGAGCCCCCTAAGGTACGGAAGGAGGGAGCAGGGGTCAAGCGAAGACGCATGCGAGGCTCGGCGCCGAAAAACTACCCCCTCCCCCCTATTTAGGGAGATGATGTCCAAATCATTGACCCGCAAGGAGATACGGAATTGATTAAATTTGAATCACTGTAACCCATTAGCAGGCAATAGGTTACGGAGGCGATCATGTCGGGGATAATCCCCCTCCAGGCCATCGCCGACCGCGATTTTGCGAGGTAATCCATAAGACAATCAAATAAGAATTACTTTATCTTACAGAGAATGCAATTGTCAAGTGTTTTTTCGCACCGCAGGCGCGGGGCCCTCGACTTGGGGGCGGCAATCGGTGCTAAAATCGGGCCATGGCGCTAAAGGAACACGAGTTTGAAGACCAACTCCGCAAGGAAGGGTTCAAGCAAGTCTATGTTTGGCAGGACGGGCCGGACACGTGGTACCCCGAGCACGTCCACGCGACCGCGACAGCACACATCGTTGTCGAAGGGGAAGTGACGGTCACCGTTAACGGCAAGTCGCGCACCTACAGGGTCGGCGAGCGATGTGATGTGCCCGGGGGCACGGCGCACTCCGCGAAAATGGGGCCGAAGGGGTGCAGGTACGTGGTGGGGGAACACTGAAACGAGATTTGTGATTTGCGATTTGTGATTTAGTGATTGAATAGCCCACGACCGCGGGATTCCCGCCTTCAGGTTTCTGATATACGATTTTCAATCCAAGTTGCGATTCTGAAGAAGAACCTGCTGATTTAAAGGGCTCGAGCCAACAGTTGGGTGCTGGACAGGCTGAAAGCCTGTCCTACAGGGCGCGATCAAGTAATTCCACGACATGCAGAACTTCTTGTTTGGTGCCGTGGAGGGCGGCGCCGGCGCGGAGTTGCAGCAGGCAGCCGGGGTTGGCGGTGACAATGACCGGCGCTTTCGTCGCAGCGGCGGAGCGCATTTTTTCCGCGAGGATTTCCATGGACGCGGCGGTTTCGGTGACGTTGTAAATGCCGGCGGAGCCGCAGCAATCGTCTGCGCGGAACATTTCCACGAGCTCGATGCCGGGGATAGCGCGGATTAGTTTGCGCGGGGCTTCGCGGATGCGCTGGCCGTGCGCGAGGTGGCAGGAATCCTGATAGGTGACGCGCAAAGGAAGTTCCTTGAGCGGCGCGGCGAGACCGAGTTCGGCGAGGAATTCGGTGACGTCGCGCATTTTTTTCTGAAAGGCGATGGCCTTGGGATATTCGGCATCTCCTTCGTGGAATAACTGCGGGTATTCCTTCAGCGTGGAGCCGCAGCCGGCGGCGTTGGTGATGACGGCGTCGAAACTTTCGCGCAGAAACGCTTCCAAATTATTGCGCGCCAAATCGCGGGCCACATCGCGCACGCCGGCGTGCACGGCGAGCGCGCCACAGCAGAGCTGTCCATTAGGCACGACGACTTCGCAGCCGTTGGCGGTGAGCACGCGGATGGTGGCTTCGTTGAGCTGCGTGAACGTGACCTGCGCGATGCAGCCGGCGAAAAAGGCTACGCGGGCGCGGCGCTGGCCTTGCGCGGGAAACGTTTTGCCCAGCTCGGAAAAGAAAAACTTGTCATCAATGCGCGGCATGAGGCGCTCGCGGGCATCGAGACCGAGCAGCTTCAAAATGCCGGTGGCGCGCGCGAAAGCAGCGAAGCCCCAGCGCTGATAAATCTTGGCGAGGCGGGCGGCGGTGGAGATGCGTCGCGGGAAGGGAAGCAGGTGGCGGAAAAAAGCCTCGCGGGCGAGGCGCGAAAAGAGACCGCGGGGATGCTGCTGCTCAATCTGCGCGCGCGTGAATTCAACGAGCTTGCCGTACTCGACGCCGGAAGGGCAGGCGGTTTCGCAGGCGCGGCAGTCGAGGCAGCGATCAATGTGCGTGACGAAGCTGTCGCCTAATTCGAGCTGGCCCTGGTCCACCAGCAGCATCTGGCGGATGCGCCCGCGCGGGGAATCCGCCTCCATGCCCCACAGGCGATACGTTGGGCAATGGTTCAGGCACAGGCCGCAGTGCACGCAGCGGGCGTAGTCGTCCCACAGGGGTTTGTCGTCTCCGGAGAAGCCTTTCAGAGGACGAGTTGTGGGAGTGGCGGTCATGAAAAAGCCGAAAAGCGAAAAAAGAAAAACGCCGAAACTTCAGATGCCGGCCTGAAGGCCGGCCCTACAGACCCCCGTGGAAACGGCCCGGCGAAAGGATGCCGCGCGGGTCGAATTCGTTTTTCAGGCTGCGCATCAACGCGAGGTCGTCGCGCGGCGGGCCCCACACGCTGAGTTCGCGCTTCAATTCCGAAGGACACCATTCAATCATCGCGCGCGCCGAAGAATCATCTGCGGCGCGGAAAAACTCCTGCGCGGCGGCGGTCAAGCGGCGCAGCGTGTCTGCGTTTTTCTCCGGCGGCATAAGCGCGGCAAAAATAAATCCACTGGCGCGCACCAGCATGGCGAGCGGAAGCTGATTTTGTTCCGCGATTTGTCTCATGCGCGACAGCAGCGCGGGTATTTGCGTGGGAAGCACGCTGAAGCGCACGAGCGTAGCGGCTGGCGATGCGTCGCGCGCGTGGCGCGGAAATTCGCGGACGCGGCCGAGGAGCGAGGATTTTTGCGCATCGGAAAGCGCCACAAATTCCGCGGCCTGCGCGCGTTCAGCGAAGCCGGGCAAATCGCGCGCGTGGCGCTCGACGATGGAGGGTTTTCCGCACGCGGCCGTCACCACGCACCATTTTCCCGCGGGCAGACGGTACGCATCGCTGCTCAGGACGGCTGCGGCGGCCGGGTCCACAACTTCCACGAGCCAGGGCTGGAGCACAGATTGCGCGAGCGCGCGGCAAAATGCGAGCACGGGCTCGGGCGCGGCGAAGGATGCGACAAACGTGCGCTGCGCAGGCGGCAGCGGAAACGTTTTGAAATTGACGCGGGTGATGACACCGAGCGTGCCCAGCGAACCGATCAGCAGTTTGTGAATGTCGTAGCCAGCGACGCTTTTCACCACGCGCCCGCCGCTTTTTGTCGGAAAACCTTCGCCGGTGACGAATTCCATGCCCAGCACGTAATCGCGTGGGCCGCCGAAGGCGTGGCGCAGCGGACTCGAGGAATTCGTGGCGATGATGCCGCCGATGGTGGCGGAGTCCTCGAAAGCAACACGCAAGGGCAGGAATTGGCCTTTCTCCGCGAGTTGCGCATTCAGCGCGGCGATGCTGATGCCCGCTTCCACGCCGAGCGTGAGATCGCCGGGGTCGAAGGCCAGCACGCGGTTGAGACGCGCGGAGCTTACGGCGATGTCGAAGCGAGCGGGCGGCATGCCCATGGCGAGCTTGGTGCGGCCACCGCATGGGACGAGCGCAAGCTGCTCGCTAGCGGCAAAGCGAATGATTTCCGCGAGCTCGTCCACCGAAGCAGGTGCAACCGCGGCGGTGGGGCGAAGACCGTCGATTTCGAATGCTGTGAGCTGCGCGGGATCTTCAACGACGTGCGCAGCGCCGGAAATTTCGCGCAGGCGAGAGAGAGAAATGGAAGTCGCGGGGCTCATAGGGGCGTGGCCGGTGTGATGGGGAAGGGTTGCACGCGGACTTCGCCGCACCCTTTTCCGAAAGGAAAAATTTTTCCGGGATTGAGCAGCCCGGCGGGATTGAAGGCATGGCGCACGCCGCGCATGGCGTCGAGGTCCGCTTCCGTGAACATGAGCGGCATCAATTCGCTTTTTTCGAAGCCGACGCCATGCTCGCCGGTGATGGAGCCGCCGACGGCGATGCAGTGGGCCATGATTTCTCCGGCGGCGGCGACGGCGCGCTCGTACTGGCCGCGGTCACGCGGGTCAAACAGAATGATGGGGTGCAGGTTGCCGTCGCCGGCGTGAAAAATGTTACCGATTTCGAAGCCGTACTTTTTTCCGATGACGTCAATTTCGCGCAGCGTGGCGGGCAACTTGGTGCGCGGGATGACGCCGTCCTGCACGTAGTAACTCGGCGAAAGGCGGCCGACGGCACCGAAGGCGTTCTTGCGGCCCTTCCAGAGCAGTTCGCGCTCCTTGGAGTCTTTCGCCACGCGCACTTCGCGCGCGCGATGGAGTTTGCAGACGTCGAGGATTTCCGCGGCTTGCGCTTCGATGGCTTCGCGCAGGCCGTCCACTTCGATGAGTAGGACCGCGGCGCTATCGAGCGGAAATCCAGCGTGCACCCAGGCCTCGACGACGCGCAGCGTCCAGCCGTCCATGAATTCACACGCGGCGGGAGTGATGGCACGCGCGGTGATTTCTGCGACGGTTTCCGTGGCGTCGTCCACCGTTTCGTAAATGGCGAGGAGAGTCTTGGTGGCTTCGGGAAGGCGCGTGAGCTTCACGGTGACTTCGGTGACGATGGCCAGCGTGCCTTCGGAGCCCACCAGCAGGCCGGTAAGGTCGTAGCCGGGCGTGTCCAGAGTTTTGCCGCCGACGCGCAGGACTTCGCCGCTGGGCATGACGACCTCGAGGCCGAGCACGTGGTTCGTGGTGATGCCGTAGAGCAGCGTGTGCGGGCCGCCGGCGTTTTCCGCGACATTGCCGCCGATGGTGCAGGATTTCTGGCTCGAAGGATCGGGCGCGAAATAGAAGCCGGCGTGTTCGACGGCGCGGGTGATGTCCAGATTCACCACGCCGGGCTGGACGACAGCGCGCTGATTTTCGATGTCAATCTCGAGAATTTTGTTCATGCGCGAAAAAACGGTGAGGATGCCGCCTTGCCGCGCGAGCGCGCCTCCGGAAAGGCCGGTGCCGGCGCCGCGGCCGGTGATGGGCACTTGATGACGGTTGGCAAGCTGCACGATGCGCACGACGTCTTGCGTAGTGCGAGGGAAGACCACGACGTCCGGGCGGGCGACTTCGATGGAGCCGTCGTACTCGTACATCATCAAATCTTCGCGCGCAGAGAGCACGCTCTGCTTGCCGAGGATTTCTTCCAACGCGCGGATGATTTTCGAGTCCATGCGGAACGGCGCGGAGATGCCGAGACTGAATATAGTCTGAGGAATGCGGGGAAGCAAGGCGGCAAAAGGCTGCGGAGGTAGAGGAAATAAAGGAAGTAGAGGAGGTAGAGGAAAAGACTGGCGTGTGATAAATTCGCGCGTTCACAAAGAGGAAGACATGGCGAAGCCGAAGCTGCTGAGCACGCACAAACTGTTTGAAGCGCCGCGGAAGCTGCTGGACGAGCATTTTGATGTGGATTACTGGGAACGGCCGGAGCGGCCGCCGCGTGCGGAAGTGCTGGCACGCGTGGCGGACAAAGAAGCGCTCATCTGCCTGCTGACGGAAAAAATTAATGACGAGCTGCTCGACGCAGCGCCGAAGCTGCGCATCGTCTGCAACGTAGCCGTGGGCTTCGACAACATTGACGTGGCGGCGTGCACACGGAGAAAAATTGTGGCCACGAATACGCCGGGCGTGCTCGACGAAACTACGGCGGATTTCGCGTGGACGCTGCTGATGGCCGTGGCGCGACGCCTGGTCGAAGGCGACCAGTTGACACGCTCCGGCGCGTGGGCTGGATGGAACCTGGACCAATTGTGCGGCGCAGACGTGTGGGGCAAAACGCTGGGCCTCGTGGGGTTCGGGCGCATCGGACGCGCGGTGGCGAGGCGCGCGGCGGGCTTCGGCATGCGCATCCTCTATAACGATGCGATTCCCGTGGCGCCGGAAGTGGCCCAGCAGCTCAATGCGGAGTTTGTGGAGCGCGACAAATTGTTTGCCGAGGCGGATTTTGTTTCCGTGCACGTGCCACTGCTTCCAGAGACGCGCCACCTGATTTCCGCGGCGCAGTTCGCGAAGATGAAAAAAACGGCCTACCTGATCAACACTTCACGCGGGCCGGTGGTGGACGAAGCGGCGCTGGTGGCTGCTCTCCAAACCGGAGAAATCGCCGGCGCGGCGCTGGATGTGTACGAGAACGAGCCCAAGGTGCATGCAGGACTGGTGGGACGCAAGGACGTGGTGCTGGCGCCGCACATCGCCAGCGCGTCGGTGGAGACTCGCACGAAAATGGCCATGATGGCGGTGGAAAACTGCGTGGCGCGATTCGAGGGGAAAAAGCCGCCGAATGCGCTGAACCCGGAAGTGCTGTAGAACAGAAAATAGAAAATGGAAAATGGAAAATAGGCCGGCGCAACGCCGGTTTCGTGCAACCGTCAGGTTTTTCTTCCCCGAGAATTTATCTGTGTTCATCAGTGTTCATCTGTGGTTTCATTCTCCCCGTTCATGATGGAGCTCAAGCAAATTGCGCGGCGGATTTTTGCGGAGACGCTGGCGGCGATTGATATTCCGGCGACGATGCGGCGGAAGCTCGCGCGCGAAGGCTCACGCATCCGCTGCGGTGAAATGGAAGTTGATCTCGCAGCTTACGAGCGCATCGTGGCCATCGTCATCGGCAAGGCGGGCTACGCAATGGCCAGCGGCCTGTGCGACGTGCTCGCGCCGGAATATCGCGCGAGCGGCATCCTGGCAATTCCGTCGGCGCCACCCCAGGGATTGCCCGGCTTTAAGACTTTCCTTGCGGGACATCCCGTGCCGAACGCGGCGAGTTTTGCGGCGGGGCGCGCTGCGCTTGACCTGCTTACGAGCTGCGACGAACGCACGCTGGTTTTCTTCTTGCTTTCCGGAGGCGGCTCGGCACTGTGCGAGTCGCCGCTCGACCCCAGCGTTTCGCTCGAGGATATCCAGCAACTGAATCGCGTCTTGGTGACCTGCGGAGCTCCGATTGATGAAATGAACGCCGTGCGAAAGCACCTGTCGGCCATCAAAGGCGGGAGGCTGGCTGCGGCCGCACCGCGCGCGATGAAAATTACGCTGGGCGTGACGGACGTGCCCGCCGGGCGCGAATCGGCGCTGGCGTCGGGGCCGACGCTGCCCGATCCGACGACGGTGGAAGACGCAAATCGAGTGGTCGAGCAATACGAATTACTGGAAAAATTGCCGCCAATCTTCAAGGCCAAATTTGCGCGGCGGCATTCCTCGCTGCCGGAGACACCAAAGGCAAACGATCCTGCTTTCGCGCGGGCGCATTTTTCCTTGCTGCTCGACATGCACGACCTGTTTCACCACGCGCATCGCGCGGCGGAAGCGGCGGGATTTGTGGCGGTCTGCGACAATTCCACGGACGACTGGCCACTCGAGCGCGCGGCGGACACGTTGCTCGACTTTCTGAAGCAATTGAAGAAGCTGAATCCCAGCCGTCCCGTCTGCCTGGTCGCAGATGGAGAAGTGAGCAGCCCGGTGACGGGCGACGGAATCGGCGGAAGAAACTCCGCCTTCGCACTGTATTGCGTGGAGAAAATTGCGGGGGAGGGAATCGCCTTGCTCAGCGCGGGCACGGATGGCGTGGACGGCAACAGTCCCGCGGCGGGTGCGGTGGCTGACGGCGAAACATGGACGCGCGCCGTGGGGCTCGATCCGCGGGATTATTTCCGGCGCAGCGATGCGTACACATTCTTCAAGAAGCTGGGCGATACGGTGGAGACGGGGCCGACGGGAAATAATTTGAGGGATTTGAGAATTTTGTTGATGGAATAAAAGCAAGAAAATGCCGGGTGTGCCCGACAAAAGTCGTCGGGCAACCCGGCGCTACATTTCGGGCGCAGCCCTTCGACTTCGCTCAGGACAAGCAAGCAGCGCCCCTACAACCTTCCACCTAAAACCAGCAACCTAGGGCTTCTTGCCCGCAACCTGCTCTTCGATCTTCTTCAGGCGGTCACGGATTTCTGCGTTGTCCTTCCGCAGGGCTTCGAGTTGCTGCAGGATTTGCGTGCTCATCTGCGTCATTTGATCCGGAGCAGGAGCGCCCGTGGCCGGCGCGGCGGCGGGTTGGCCTCCGGCGGGCGGAGCGCCCGGAGCGGGGCCGCGCAACCGCGCGACCATGGATTGCACAAACGAGCCGCCAATCGGCAATTCCGCTGTCTTGACCCACTCCTCGACGGCGGGCAGAGCGTCTTTATCGCCACGCTGCACCAGCGAGTTGAGCACGCCGAATTGGAAATTGAATGCGCGATTCGGCTCCTGAAGAAACGCGACGATGGTTTTCGTCAATTCCTTGTTTTTCTTTTCGAGGTTGCCAAGGGCGCCAATGGCGGCGCCGCGGACAGCCAGCGGTTTGCCGGGCGCGGCCCATTCGAGGAGCATGGGCACGGCTTTGTCGTCGCCCAACTGGCCGAACAGCCGCATGGCGTTGGAGCGCATGGCGTCGTCGGGAGCATCCATGCCGGCGGCTTCGGTGAGCAGCGCGTAGGCATTTTTCGCTTTCTGCTGGACGATAGCGCCGAGCGCGGGAATGCGCACGCGGAGAGCCTTGTCTTCGCGGAAGATTTTTTCCAAGGTGTCGGCGACAGTGACGTCGTCTTTAAAATTGCCCATCAACTGCACGGCGACGCCGCGCACCCAGGGCTGTTCGTTGGCAAGTGCGGATTTGATTTGCGCCTGCGCGGCTTGGCCGCCGATGGCGCCGAGCGCGCGCAGGGAAGTGACGCGCACGCCCCAGTGCTTGTCGCGGAGGGAAGCGTCGCCGAGCGCCGAAACGACTGCGGCGCTTTCCTTCACTTCGCCCAGCGCGCGGGCCGCGTCGGCGCGGTCAGACACCGTGTCGGCGTTCTTGAGCTGGTAAATCAACTCCTCCGGGCCCTTTTTGAAGGCCGCAGATTTAAGAATTTTGCCGCCCTTGTCGAAGAGCACCATGAGGGGCTTGGAATCGGAGGGGAACGTAAACGTCTCGCCGGCCTTGGAAATATCGATGGGAAAACTCTTTTTGCCGGCAACCGTGGCGACTTCGACTTCGACGGGCACGTGGAACAAGCCGACGGCGCCTTCGACTTTCTGCGTTTGTTTGACTTCCATCTTCACCTGTTTCGCGGCGTCGTCGTAGGAATAGCTGATTTCGAAGCGCGGCGCGCCGACGCCATAGACCCACTGATTGAAAAATTCCTCGACGCTCTTGCCGGTGGATTCTTCAATGGCTTTGACCAGATCGGCGGTGACCACGTTCTGATTGCGGTTTTTCTCCAGGTAGTTTTTCAGACCTTTGTAGAAATCCGCGTCGCCAAGCTGCTGGCGCAACATGTGCAGTACGAGCCCGCCCTTGGTGTACACGTTGCCGCTGTTTTCGGCCCATTCGCCGAAGCGGTGCGTGACGATGGGCACGGTGAAGAGGCGCTGCTGCTGCATCCAGTTGTTGCGATTCTGCCAGAGCGCCCAATTGAATTCGTCGCCGCCGTACTGTTTTTCCTCGAAAAGCATTTCGAAATAGGTGGCAAAGCCTTCGTTGAGCCAGGCGTGGCCCCAATCCTTGCAAGTCACAAGGTCGCCGAACCACTGGTGCGCGGTTTCATGCGCGTTCAGGCCGTCGGCATTCTGCAGGCTCTCCCAGGCGAGCGTAGGATGGACGAGCGCTTGCGCGGTGTTCGTGGTGGCGCTGGTGTTCTCCATGCCGCCGGCGACGAAATCATCCACGAAGGAGATGGTGTACTTGTCCCACGGATAGACCACGCCGAGCGAATCGGAGAAGAAATCGAGAATCTGTTTGACGTGGTTGTTGGTGGGAGCGAGACGCTCGCCGCGTCCTTTCGGCGCAAGGAAGCTCAGGGGCTTGCCGCGCCACGTATCCTTGGCCTCGTCGTACTCTCCAGCGACAATGGAAATCAAATAAGTCGAGTGCGGCTGCGACTGGTTCCACGTCCATGTCTTCATGCCGCCGGTGGCGTCCTTCACGCTGACCAGGCGGCCGTTGGAAACCGTGACCCACTTTGCGGGCACCGTGAGGATCATCTCCGTGGCCGTGCGGTCATCGGGATAGTCGTAGATGGGAACGTAGAAGCGCGTGTCCTCGGCTTCGCCCTGCGTCCAGACCTGCGTCGGACGGTCGGGATAATTTTTGTCGGGCAGAATGAAGTAGAGACCCTTTTTCGGGCGGCCTTCGTAGCGGATGGCGACTGTGTACTTCTCGCCGGCCGCGGAGGGCTTGCTGAGAGTCACGCGCAGCTTGGCGGGTGTGGTTTCGAACTTGGCGGATTTTCCGCCGACGGTGACGCTCTGAATGGTGAGGTCGACAGAATCGAATTCGAGCGCGGTCACCCCGGCGCGCAGAGCGGAGAGCGTGTGGGTCACTTCGCCGATGATTTTCTTCTGCGCAGTGTCGAAGCGTAAATTCATGCGCGCGTTTTGCAGATCGTAGTCGCGCGAGCGGCCGTACGGCTCGTCAGCGCGCAAAAGCGGGGAAGTCAGCAGCACCAGCGCCAAGAAAATCGCTGCGAAACGCCATGCGCAACGCGGAGCCGCATTCTTTCCGAATACCGTTCCGTTCATTTCCATCCTCCTGGAAAACTTGACGAGCGATAATTTCGCAAAATGGCCGCGCGATTATACCGCAGCGGCGGCGCAGAGCCCCGGCTACATCAATCCTTTCGCCCAGCCGCCGTCCACGGGAATAGTGACGCCGTTGATGTAGCTGGCGCGCTCGGAGGCGAGGAAGGCCACCAGCGCGGCGAATTCCTCGGGAGAGGCTACGCGGCCGATGGGAACCTGCGCGGCCCATTGACCGAGAATCGCATCGCGCGACGCGCCTGCGCTTTTGGCCAGATGGTCGGCGAGCTCGCCGAGGCGCTCGGTCAGCGTGTAGCCCGGACAGACATTGTTGACGGTGATGCCGTCGGCGCCGAATTCGTTGGCGAGCGTCTTGGCCAGGCCGGTGACCCCGGCGCGAATGGAATTGGAGAGCAGCAGGTTGTCAATGGGCTGCTTGACAGAAACCGAGGTGATGGTCAGCAGGCGGCCCCAGCGGTTCTTGCGCATGCGCGGGAGCACTTCGCGGGCGAAAAACACAGTGGACATGAGAGTGAGCTCGACGGCGGTGCGCCATTCGTCCACGGAAATGTCCACGAATTTTTTGGCGGGGGGGCCGCCGGCGTTGGTAACGCAAATGTCCACGCGGCCAAAGCGCTTTTCCACTTCGGCGACGAACGCCTGCACGGCGGCGTAGTCCGTGACGTCGAGCGCCTTGGCGAAAACGCCGCGCCCGGTGCGACTGCGGATTTCCGCCGAGGCTTTTTCCAGATTCGCAGCGCTGCGCGCGCAGATGGCTACTTCCGCGCCTTCGTTCGCCAGTTCCAGGGCCACCGCTTTGCCCAGGCCTTTGCTGGCCGCCGCAACGATGGCGATCTTTCCACGCAAGCCCAGATCCATAAATGACGCTCCTTTTATGCAATGAAGAAAATAGAAATTAGGAAATAGCGAAAACGAAAAACAAAAAACCCCAAAAACCCGTTGCCTCCTTGAACCTCAAGCACAAAATTCTACTTCCGCAGATAGGCGTCGTTCTTGGTGATCCAGTCCTCACGGCGAGGCGCGAAGAAGTCCACGTCCACGGTGTCTTCGAGCGCCTCGGCGGCGTGCGGTTCGTTCGCGGGAATGAAAAGCAACTCGCCGGCGCGGGCGACGAGTTCGCGGTCGTCGAAAATGAAGCGCAGCGCGCCGGAAACGATCCAGGAAAATTGCTCGCTGACATGGGAGTGGCGCGGCACGATGGCGCCCTTGGCCAGGAAGACGCGCGCAAGCGTGGAATTCTCGCCGGACATCATCTTGCGCGAGATGGTGGGGCTGAGCTGCTCGTTCTCGATCTTGTCCCAGGAAGTGAATTCCATCGGAGTCTCCGTCGAAGAGTTTCGCCCGGCAAACGAATTGGACCGCAGCATCCTCCATCGAAAGGGCGGTGCGCGTCAACCGTGGCGTGAGTCTCGCTGGGAGCGATTTCTTGTTTGCGTGCGCCGCTCTGCTTGACTAAGATGCAGGCTGGAATGCAGCTCTGGAGAGCCGAATGGCGTTGCAACCAAACCTGAACGGCATTCCGCGCTTCGGCTATGTCGTCGCAGGCCTGGTCATGATGGGCTGGGGTTTCTTATTTGCGGACCCCGGATTCTGGCACTACGCGTGGCCCATTGTTGGCGCCGTGGTGCTGATTGCAGGAATCATCGGGTTTTGCCCGCTTCTCGCCATGCTCGGTGTGAGCGGCAAGAAGAACTGAGGCGCAGGTTTCCCGCGCGCGTCAGCTTTCGTGCGCGGATGTTTCTGTGAAATGTTCCGTAGAAACAAGGAGGTTGCCATGCGGCGCTGGGTTATTTTCCTGATTGCGATTCTCCTGCTGATTGCGCCGGTGCAGGCGCAGCAGGGACAAATCGGTAAGACCATTCTGCTCTCCGCGGGCACGCCGGAAGACAAGGCGCTGACGGAGGTCGCTTCGGCCACTGATCCTGCGAAGAAGCTGGAACTGCTGGACAAATGGCTGGCGGAATACGGCAAGGGCGACCTGGCGATCCTGGCCTACGAAATCTACATCGCGCACTATTCAGCGGAGAAGAACTTCGACAAAGCGTTTGAATACGGCGAAAAACTGCTCGCACTGGACCCCGACGCCGTGCAAACCGTCGTGGGCCTTTTCCGCTTGGCTTCAGAAAAGCCTGATTTGCCGCGCATGTATTCCTATGGCGAGCGCGTGGCCGCCATTCTCGCGCGCTACAAGGCGCAGCCCCCGCCGGAAGGAGTCAGCGCCGAGGACTGGGAGCGGACCAAGACCGAGCATCTGGACGAGCTGAACAGCACGGTCGGCTACGTGCAGTACTCCATGTTCAACGCCGGCTACCAGGTGCAAGACCCGGCACAGAAGGCCGCGTTGCTGGAGCGCTATGTGGCGGCCTTTCCGAAGTCCCCGTACACCACGAACGCGCAGGCGATGGCCGCGGACGCGTACCAGCAAGCGCGCGCACCGCAGAAAATGGTGGCGTTTGCGAAAAAGGTGCTGGCCGGCGAACCGGACAACTTCTGGATGCTGGTGACCCTGGCAGATTATTGGGCCACACAAAAAGAGCAGCTCGACACGGCCGAGGGGCATGCCAAGAAGGCCATCGAGCTGTTGGAAAAAGCCCCCAAAGCGGAAGGGATGACAGAGGAAAATTGGGAGAAGCAAAGAGCGCTGCAACAGGGGCTGGCGTGGTCCGCGCTGGGGCAGATTGATCTTCACAAAAACCGGGATGCGCAGGCGGCTCATGAATTGAAAACAGCGAGCCCGCTGCTGAAGCCGTACGACTACTATTACGGCAGGAATCTGTACTTCCTCGGCTTCGTGCTGGCACGCGCGAAGAGAGTCGCAGAAGCGCGCCGCATCCTGACCGAAGCAACAACGGTGAACAGCCCGTACAAGACGATGGCGCAGGATACGCTGGCAAAAATCGGCGGGCCGGTGGGCAAAGCCCCGGCCAAGAAACGCCCTTAATAGCCTTCTTCTCTGAACTGATTACTCACTGAAGCTCTCCGCATTGCTGAATGGCGAAGGCTCCGCTAAAATGAAAGGAACCGCGGAGAGGTGTCTGAGCGGTTGAAAGAGCTCGCCTCGAAAGCGAGTGTAGGGGGAACTCTACCGTGGGTTCGAATCCCACCCTCTCCGCCAAACTGCAGTACTTCATTTCAACTCGATTGTTGGTGAAGCTATCGCCGCGCTTCAAAGAACTCGCGAAGGAGCGCGGCGGCTTCGTCGGCCAGAACGCCGCTGGTGACTTCGACGCGATGATTGAGCATGGGGTGTTCGAGGACGCGGAGGTCCCCGCGCACCGCGCCGACCTTGGGGTCGTCGCAGCCATACACCAGCCGCGCCACGCGCGCGTGGACCAGCGCGCCGGCGCACATGGCGCAAGGCTCCAGCGTGACGTACAGCGTCGCGCCGGTCAGGCGATGGTTGCCCAGCGCCTTGGCGGCCGCGCGCAGCGCGACGATTTCCGCGTGCGCCGTGGGGTCGCTGTCGGTGAGCGTGCGGTTTGCGGCACGCGCCAGCACCTTGCCGTCGAGCAAGACCACCGCGCCAACAGGAACTTCGCCCGCCTCCGCGGCGCGGCGCGCTTCGTCCAGCGCAAGAAGCATGAACTGTTCGTCGTTCGCGTCCATTTTGTTGAGAATAGCACGGCCTGACAGCGCGTGTGCGCCGGCAACTTGACAATTCCGGCGCGGCCACGGAAACTAATCCCCTATGCTCAAGAACGTTTTGAAGCGCATCTTCCTGGTGGACCTGCTGAAGGGGATGTGGGTCACCTTTTACTACCAGCATCCCAAGAACATTTACACCGAGCAGTACCCGCTCGAGCGGCCCATGGTGGCGGAGCGCTATCGCGGCGCGCCGCGGCTGAACACCAATCCGGAAACCGGCGAAACGCTGTGCATCGCCTGCAACCTGTGCGCGCTGGCCTGTCCCGAAAATCTGATTGTCGTCGGCTGGGAACGCGACGACGCCACGCGCCGCAAAGTGCTCACCACGTTCACCTACGACACCTCGCGCTGCATGTTCTGCGGCCTGTGCGAGGACGCCTGCCCCACCGATTGCCTGGAGCTGACGCAGGACTTCGAACTGGCCAGCTACACGCGCGAAGGCGCTATCTGGGATCGTCACCGCCTGGAAGAGGGACCGACGCCAGCGCGGTACACGCGATAAAGTCGAATTTGAAAATCAAAAATGGGAACACACAATATCCTATACTCGCTTCACAGCACATCACCTCAGCGACTCTTTGACTCCCCGGCTCTCCCTGCGGTATAAACACGCGACACTCATGGGAAGAGTTTCTTCAGGTTTCATGCATGGAACTTCGTAAGGATCCCATCACGCGCAGTTGGGTGGTTACGGGACACCGCGAACAGGCCGCGGCGCCGACGGAGGTGTGCCCGCTGTGCGCGGCGAGCATTCCTCGCGATAAGGTGCTGCTGCGGCTGCCGGGCGACGGCCCGACGCAGGTCACCGTGTTTCCGCATTTCGATCCGCTCTACCGCATCGAAGGCGAATTGGGCCGCAGCGCGGAAGGCCTCTACGACAAAATGCGCGCGGTGGGCGCGCATGAAATCATCGTGGAAACGCCGGAGCACACGCGCAAGCTCACGGAAATGCGCGATGAGGAAATCGAGCGCGTCACGCAGGCGTACGGTGCGCGCATCGCCGACCTGAAGAAGGACCCCCGCTTCAAGTACGTCACCGTATTCAAGAATTTCGGGCCGCTCTCCGGCGAAGACTGGACGCATTCGAATTCCCAGCTCATTGCCACGACCTTTGTGCCACGCCGCATCCTCTATGAATTGCGCGCAGCGCGCCAGTTTTTCCAGGAGAAGGACCGCTGCGTCTTCTGCGACATCGTGCGCCAGGAGATGAAGCAGGGCGTCCGCGTAGTGGATACACAGGGCGATTACGTGGCCTTCTGTCCGTACGCCTCGCGCGTGCCCTTCGAAGTGTGGGTGATGGCGCGCAAGCATAATCACCTGTTCGAAACGCCGCGCCCGGGCGCCAACCGCCGCAATCTGGCGGCGCTGCTGGGGCGCACTCTGCGGCGGTTGCAGCAGGTTTCCGTGGCGTACCACATGGTGGTGCACACCGCGCCGAGCGTGCTGCAAACCAAAGGCGAGCTGAGCGACTACTGGCGCACCATCGCCGACGATTACCACTGGCATTTCGAAATCCTGCCCATCGTCGAGACGCGCAGCAAGTCCTACAGCATCAAAGAGGTGTACTTCAATACGATGCTGCCGGAAGAGGCCGCCGACCGGCTGCGCCGCCTCGATCCCAACCCATGAGCCGCCCGCACATCGCCGCTTCTCCCGCACGCCGCCAACGCGGCGGCATCATCTTGAAACTCATCAGTTGGATTTCCATCCTCGTTGTGTTCGCGCGCGCAGGCTG
>JAMCWK010000012.1 GCA_023481105.1 Acidobacteriota bacterium
CGAAAAGGCGCTGGGGGACATGATGCTGGCACAACGCTCGCAGCTTTTCGCGGGCGGCGCGGGCTCGTGCATGGGCTGCGGCGAAGCGACGGCGGTGCGGCAGATGCTGGCGGCGACGGGCTTCCAATACGGCGCGGAGAATTTCGGCGTCGTGGCGGCGACGGGCTGCAACACGGTGTTCAGCTCGACGTATCCGTTCAATCCGTTCGCGGTGCCGTGGACGAATTCGCTGTTTGAAAATGCGCCGGCGGACGCCATGGGCGTACGGTTGCGCTGGGACCAGGAAGGCCACCGCGAGCGCAAGCTGTGGGTCATCGGCGGCGACGGCGCGCTCTACGACATCGGGTTCGGCTCGCTTTCGCGAATGCTGATGAGCGGGATGGACATCAAGGTGCTGATCCTGGATACGCAGGTGTACTCGAACACCGGCGGACAAACGTCCACGGCGACGTTTACGTCGCAGGACGCGAAGATGGCGCAGTTCGGGAAGGCGCAGCCGGGGAAGAAAGAACAGCGCAAGGAAATCGCGCAAATCCTGATGATGCACCCGCACGTGTTCGTGGCGCAGACCACCGCGGCGCACATCAACCACTTCTACAAATCAGTGATGGCGGCCAACGAGTACCCGGGCCCGGCGGTGGTGGTGTGCTACACGGCATGCATGCCGGAGCACGGCATCGCCGACGACCGCGCGGGCACACAGGCGCGGCTGGCGGTGGATTCGCGGACGTTTCCGCTGATGATCTACGATCCGCGCAAGGGCGAGAAAATCCGCGAGTGCCTGAGCTTGCAAGGCAACCCGGCGATGAAGGAAGACTGGTTCACGGAACCGAAGACCGGGAAACCGCTGAACTTCGTGGCGTTCGCGAAGACGGAAGGACGCTTCGCGCGGCACTTCGACGCGGACGGCAACCCAGACGAAAACCTGCTGCAAGCGCAGGGCGGACGGCTGGAAAACTGGCGGCGGCTGCAAGAGCTGGCCGGACTTCGGTAAGGAGACCGCAGGTGGCAGCGCCGATCATGAAACGGGCGGACAGCGAAACGCGCGTCTCCATGAGAAATATCTTGGTGGCGACGGATTTTTCGCATTCGTCCGACGCGGCGCTGGCGCACGCGGCGAGCATTGCGCGGAGGTACGACGCGAAAATGTTCGTGGCGCACGTGATCCGTCCGGACGTGTACCAGCTTGTGCCGCCGGAAGTGACGGCCGTGACGCTGGAGCAGACGCGGCGCTACGCGGAACAGCAGATGGCCAGCCTGCTGATCTCCGGACGGCTTCGCGACATCCCCCACCAGGTGCTGCTGGGCACGGGCGAACTGTGGCCGGTACTTTCGGAATTGCTGGGACAACACGAAATTGACTTGATCGTGGTGGGCACGCACGGGCGCACCGGCGTGCGCAAGCTGCTGCTGGGATCGGCGGCGGAAGAAATTTTCCGCATGGCGTCGTGCCCGGTGTTGACGGTGGGACCGAAGGTAACCGTGCCGAACGGCAGCGCGCCGGCGCCGGACCCGCTCAGCCGGCGGCGTTTTCTGTATGCCACGGACTTCACCGCACATTCCGAGCGAGCCGCGGCATATGCGGTGTCGCTGGCGCAGGAAAATCAAGCGCACCTGACGCTGCTGCACGTGGTACAGGAATCCGCGGACGTTTCGCCACACAACCGCGCACGCATGGTGGAGTACTTCACCAAGCGGTTGCGCGAACTGCTGCCCGACGAGGCGGAAATGTGGTGCGAGCCGGAAATCATCGTGGAGTTCGGCGAGCCGGCGGACACCATCCTGAAAGTGGCGCGCGAGGCGCAAGCCGAAGTCATCGCGCTGGGCGTGCGGAAGGCGGGAACGTTTCCAGGACATCTGCCGCCAGCGACAGCGTATAAAGTGGTGTGCCAGGCGCATTGCCCGGTGTTGACGGTTCGCGGGTAAATCTACTTCTCAGAAGTCTTCAGGAGTTCTTCCAAATAATTTTTCCAGATACGGGCGCGGGTGTGCGTGCCATGGCCGCGAGTTTCATCGGAAATGGGAATGAGGATGAAGCGGCCGCGCTTCACGCGGGCGATTTCGCGCTCGGCGATGCCCAGCTCCGGCGGGTTGATGAAGTCGTCGGCGGAATTGATGTGGAAGAGCGGGGCGAGAATTTTTTCGAGTTGCGGCGAAGGATTGTAGTTGCGCGAGGCGTCCACCTGATAGAGGAAATCGTTGGCGTCGGTGGCGGCGAAGCGGGCTTGCTGGAAATCTTCGACGCTCTTATCCGCTTGCGCGCGCGTGGGAAGATTTTTCTGCGCTTGCAGCGGAGCGAGGCCGACGAGCTGAAGAAAATAGAGTGAGGTGCGCAGGCCGCGAGGCTGCGCGGTGTAGTTGCCATCCTGCCATTCGGGGTCGGTGCGAATGGCGTCCATGGACATTTTGCGCCAGATGCGATTGCGGCCGGCGATTTCCACGGGCAAGCAGGCGAGCGGGAGGAGCGCGTCCATGAAATCGGGAAACATTTCACCCCAAACGAACGAGTGCATGCAACCCATGGAAGTGCCCATCACAAGACGAAGATGATTTACGCCAAGGCCTTCGGTGACGAGCAGATGCTGCGCGCGGACCATGTCGTCGTAATCGTAGTGCGGGAATTTCGCACGGAGGCCGTTGCTGGGCTTGGACGAGCGGCCGTGACCGACGTTGTCGGGGAGAATGATGAAATAGCGCGCGGCGTCGAGAAGTTGACCGGGGCCAAAGAGCTCGCCGGCAAATTGCGGCTGGAGAAATTGGCGACCGGAGCCGCCGGTGCCGTGGAGGATGAGCACGGCGTTGGTGACGCGGCCGGCGGCGTTGCGCTGCGGCGTGCCTAACGTGGCGTAGTGCAGATTCATTTCCGGAAGGACTTCGCCGGAACCGAAGCGGAAGTCTTTCACGGCAAAGTCGCCGTCTTTCGGAGCGGGCCAGTTTTGGGTGGAAGCAGTGGGGGGCTGCTGGGGCGGAGGAGTGCTCTGCGTAGACGCATGCGGTGTGCTCATGAGCAAACACACAGTGACTGCCACAGGAACGATTGCGTTCTGAAGCTTCCTCGAAGAAAATGCGCGCATGACCTGGCCTCCTGATATGTGGAGGCACAGCCTACGCCGAGAAGGGGCGGGATGCAACCGGCGAACTCGTCTGGAGAATTCGGAGCGTAGATTTGCGCAACCGGAGACGCACGGAGTGCGTCAAGAGAATTTCAGCTCAGGATGTAGCGACAGCGCTTCACAATTGAAACTCAAATAGGTGGGGGAAGAAATGAACAGGAAATCGAAGGGATTTGTATTTGTGATGGCATTGCTGGCACTGGCCATTGGTGCGGCGCTGGCCGGTGCACAGGCGCAATCCGGCACGACGCAGCAAGCTCCGGCGCAGGCGGCGACGGAAGCGCCGAAGCCGAAAGTGTCGGAGGAAGTCTTCAAGAACATTCAGGTGCTGAAGGGCGTGCCGGAGGAGCAGTGGCAGGCGACGATGCAGTACATGGCCACCTCGCTGGGCGTGGAGTGCAACTTCTGCCACGTGGGAAATGCGCGGGAAAAAGACGACAAGAAGCAAAAGCAAGTTGCCCGGAAAATGATTGAGATGACGCGAATGCTCAACAAAGACGTGCCGGAAGTCGAAGGGCACGTGACGTGCTATTCCTGCCACCGTGGCGCGCAGGAACCCGTGTTTACGCCACCGGTCGCGGATGAAAACTTTGCGCCGCCGGCGCGGGGACCGGCTGTTGCTGAGGGAGCTGCGCCTGCCGCGCCAACGGCGCCGCAGGTGACGGTGGATCAGATCATCGAAAAATACGTGCAAGCACTGGGCGGAGCAGAGGCCATCCAGAAAATTACGAGCCGGGTGTCGAAGGGCGCGCTGGAGATGGGAGGCGGACGGCAATCGCCGATTGAGATTTATGCCAAGGCGCCTGATAAGCGCATTTCCGTGATGCGGCAGCCGAATGGACGCGAGAGCCTGACGGCGTACGACGGGAAAATGGGCTGGCTGGGCGGGACGGGACAGCCGGTGCGCGAGATGAATACAGCGGAAACGGCGGCGGCGCGGTTCGACGCGGATTTGCACTTCGCGGCGCACGTGAAGAAGTCGCTGGTGCAACTGCGCGTGGTGCGTCCGGAAAAAATCGGCGACCGCGAGATGAACGTGGTCATCGGACGCATGAAAGGGCAGCCGCCAATGCGGCTGTACTTCGACAAGGAAACCGGGCTGATGATGCGGGTGGTGCGGTTTGTCGAGACGGCGCTGGGGCGCTTGCCGACGCAGATTGACTACGCGGACTATCGCGACGCCGACGGCGTCAAGGTGCCATTCCGCTGGACGATTGCACGTCCGAACGGGCGGTTCACAATTCAACTAGAAGCTGTGCAGCAGAACGTGCGGATTGACGATGCGCGGTTTGCCGCGCCGCCCGCGCCAGCGCCGACGGAGCAGAAGCCGCCGACGCCGTAGGATTGTAGCCAGCGGTTTTTTGTCAGAGAAAAACCAGTCCATCTTGCGCGTGACAGCACGCTCGCTAGCGTTGCGGTACCAGATAGAGGTCCTGTTCCAGCCGGAAACTCAAAACGGTTTCCGAAGGAACGCTCACATCTTTGCCTTTAGTCATGACCTGGGCTCCAGCGCCGCCCGCCGCGCCGATCGCGGCGCCAATGGCGGCTCCTTTGCCTCCGCCGACAATCGCGCCAATGACAGCGCCGATGGCCGCGCCGCCTCCGACCATGGTTGCAGTTCGTTTGTTGGCGCCGATTCCCGCGCGGCCTTTCCGCTCCAGGTCTTCAGTGCTCACATTGTAACGGCGCCCCGACACGATAATGGAGTCGATGTCCAACACCAACTCGGACCCTTCCGTGCTGCGAATCACCAGTTCCACATCGGAGCCCTTGGGCGCCGCGAGGGCACCCGTGTTGTCGAGGACGTCTTTCTCCACGACGGCGGAAAAGCGTTGTCCTTCCCGGGCCGTCCTGGAGTCAATGGCTTCATTGGTGCGGATGGAAAGTTCCGTGCCGCTGGGGATCATCCGGGACGCCACTGAATCGCCGGGCAATTCGAGCTGACCGTATTCGGGAACGGAGACGCGGTCTTCGCGGCCGTCCACGGAGTACGTGACGTTAAGCGTTTTCGGGCGATCATGGTCGGGGTCGCCGCCCATGGTGGAATTGTTGACGAGCATGGAAATGCGGCCATCGCGAATCTGCGCGCTCACGCGTTTGGTGACGTCGTTGGAACGGACATTCGTACCGTAGGTGGCGCGGATGATGCGCAGGTCGTAGCCGGCGGCGGCGGTGTCGCGAGGCAAGTCGAGATGACCAAACTCGGCGACGGAGACGCGATCCTCGCGGCCGTCCATGGAGTACGTGACGGTGAGCGTCTTCGGGCGATCGTGGTCGGGGTCGCCGCCCATGGTCCTGTTGTTTACATCCATGGAAATGCGGCCGTCGCGGATCTGCGCGGACAAACGGTCGGTGACGTCGTTGGAGCGAACATTCGTGCCGTAGGTGGCGTGGATGATGCGCAGGCCGTAGCGATCGTCGATGGTGTCGCGGGGCAAATCGAGATGACCGAACTCGGCGACGGAGACGCGATCTTCGCGGCCGTCGACGGAATAGGTGACGGTGAGTACCTTCGGGCGATCATGGTCGGGGTCACCGCCCATGGTGGAATTGTTGACGACCATGGAAACGCGGCCGTCGCGAATCTGCGAGATCAGGCGATTGGTCACGTCGTTGGAGCGGACATTCGTGCCGTAGGTGGCACGGATAATGCGCAGTTCGCCGAATCCTGCAACATTGAAGGTGTAACCGCGGAGATTCACATCCTGGTTCTGGCGGAAGGTCAGCCAGTGAATTTCACCGCTCGGTGAGAGGACGAGGATGCGCAGATTGTTTTGCGCGCCCGGCGACGAGTTGACGCTTAGAGTGGCATCGTCAACACGGAATCTCAAGACATCGCCGCGCGCGAGAGAAGCGACCCGTTGCGAGACATCGGTCCAGCGGTTGCCGGACCCATACTCTGCAAGGACGATTTCTCCCCGCTGAGTGTATTGCGGAGCACCCCAGGACTGCGCGGAAAGGGCGAAAAATACTACGAGCGCATACAGCGTCGCAAATCGCTTCATCACCGACCTCCTTCGCATTCGTACCGTCACGCGGAGCTGAAACCATTCGCTCGTCGAAGGCACGTCGCCCGGATCAAGCGCAGGCAAGACGGGCACGTCCACAGCGCGGCATTGGAAGGGCTGGGAAAGCTCAAACTAAAGATACCTCCGGTCCGCGAGCGGGTCAAATGTCCTCGCCGCGCGATGTTACGGAGCTTGCTTGTCGAGGCCATTCGGCCTCCGGCATGGCCGGGCCAGGAAGTGATTTGAGATGAAATGCGGATTTGGACATGAACTGCAAAGCGAATATGATTTGGCCGGACATTTTGTAAAGCGGTTCGGGAAACGAGTCGAATGATAAAAGTTTTCAGGAAGCTGCTGGCAAGCGGCGCGATGGTTCTCGGCTTAACCGGTCCGCTCACCGCGTGGGGGCGCTTCGACACCCAGCCCCAAAGCACAAAATCCGCAACGCCCCGAAAGACTCCGGCTGCCGCGGCGGAGCAATTGAATCCTTCGCAACAGATTCGGAAAATCATTGCTTCCGCAGAGGCCCAGACAACGTACACGAACATCTATGACCCGAGTTACAAAGTGATTCGCTATCCGAACGGCGACTTGCCGCGAGAGCGCGGCGTGTGCACCGACGTGATTGTGCGTGCGTTCCGCGAGGGCGCAGGAATCGATTTGCAGAAGGAAATCCACGAAGACATGCTGCGGAATTTCCGCGCGTATCCGCAGCGCTACGGATTGAAAAAACCAGATCCCAACATTGACCACCGGCGCGTGCCGAACTTGATGACGTACTTTCGGCGGCAAGGCAAAGCGGTGGCGGTGAGCACGGCGGCGGAGGACTACCGGCCGGGCGACATCGTGGCGTGGGATTTGGGTGGAGGGGTGCTGCACATTGGAATTGTGTCCGACACGTGGTCGAACGCAAGCGGCCGCTACGAAATCATCCACAACATCGGCGCTGGCGCACACAAGGAAGACCGGCTCTTCGACTGGCGAGTGATTGCGCACTACCGCTATTGAGTCATCCAAACAGAACGATGGTAGCGGTACCGGGAATCGAACCCGGGTTACCAGATTGAGAATCTGGCGTCCTAACCCCTAGACGATACCGCCACAGCGGAGCGGAACAACGAAGAGAACGCGCAGATGAAACAGGGGCGCGCGAAAAGCCACCTAATTTTATAGCGTGGAGACGCGGCTTTCGTCAAGCTGCGGGCGAACCATCAGGATTCGCGGGATTCGGTCGGCGGAGGTTCGTGATTCAGGGCGGGAATGCGCCGAAAGGGCCGCACGGAAAAAAAACGCAAGCGGCACGGGTCGCAACGGTAGGCGGGGATGCGCAGCCAGCGCTTGATGGGTGCACACAGGTCTTCGACAACACGGTCGCGGGAGACACGCTGCAAATCGAGATTTCCGCAGCGCGGGCAGTAGGCGTAGAAGGAATACTGAATGGGCACCAGCCAGGCGTGAAAGCGAATGCCGCAGGTGCGGCAGCGCCAAGGACGCAGGCCAAAAATGCTGCGGAGCCGGTCGTTGGCCCCGCGGCGCTGCGACCGCCGGCAAGACCCGCTTTGGCATGAGGGACAAATCAACTCGGCAACCCCAGGTGCTGAGAGAAGCGCAGGTAGGATAAGCGAGAAGTCAGAAATCAGAAAGCAGAAATCAAAGAGCAAGATGGTGGCCTTTCGCTGCACACTGGACCAGCAGAACGCAGCCCTCCTCTGAAGGTGAACTCAAATGCGAGGAGCGAACGCAGCGTGTAGAGTAGAATAGGGGCGAGGACAAAGATGACGGACTACACGGAAAAACACGCGGCGGCGGGAATCCACGCAAAGCTGCCGAAACTGGACACGTGGCCGAACCAGTTTCCCGGCTACGAAATCACCATTCGTTTTCCCGAGTACACGTCCGTGTGCCCGAAGACGGGTTTGCCGGACGCCGGCACCATCACCATTCACTACATGCCAAAGAAATCGTGCCTGGAACTGAAGGCGCTGAAGCTGTACCTGCTGGCGTACCGCAACCTGGGGATTTTTTACGAGAACGCGGTGAACCGCATGCTGCGAGACATCGTCGCAGCCACCCGGCCGGTGTGGTGCGTGGTGCGCGGCGAGTTCACTCCGCGCGGCGGGCTGACCACAACGGTGGAAGCGCGCTGGCCAAAGAAAAGGTAGCGGGAAGCCGGTATCCCTTCGCGTTCGCTCCGGGCAAGCAGGCAGGATCAGCAATAATGCTGGGGCCGGTGGACAACCCGAAGCGGGTCAGAGATAATCCAACAGAACGACACGGATAGGCCCTGTTCTAATAGGCACTTTTCCAAAACTTGAAGGAGGCTCGATGAGCACGTCCCCCAACGCTCCGGAAATGCAGGAGCAAAACCCGTACGAAGCCGCGTCCACCCCGCGGTGGATCCTGATCGTGTTTGTGGTGGTGTTTGTGATGATCGGATGGCTGCTGTATGCGGACTACCAGGGCAAGCAGTCCATGCAGGCGGAACTGGATAAGACAAACCAGCGCGCGGACCTGCTGGCCGGCCAATTGAAGCAGGCTAACGACCAAATGTCGGAGCTGAAAGGCCTGCTCGACGTCACTTCGGAGAAAATCAAGCTGACGCAGAGTGAGATCGACCGCGCGAAATCCCTGGCGCAGAACATCCGCAAAGAGCAGCAAGCTGCCGGCGCGGAACTCTCCGCAAAAATCGGACAGGTGAGCAAGGCCACCGAGGAAAGCGCCGCCAAGCTGGGCGAAGTGAGCGGCGGACTGGCCGGCGCGAAAACCGACATCGAAGCCACGCGCAAGGACCTG
>JAMCWK010000065.1 GCA_023481105.1 Acidobacteriota bacterium
TGCTGCATGAATTTCCGCTGGAGTTTGCGCACGCGCCGCTGCATGCGGGGATTTCGCTAGTGCAGCGCGCGCACTTCGCTCTGCTGGTGCTGGGCGCGGACGAAGTGCTGACGAACACGCAGGAGCGCGTGCGGGTTTTGCGGCGGTGGTTTCCTTGGCGGCGGGAGGCGATCCACTACCGGCCAAACTCGAGCCACATCCCGGTGGCAGTGAACGGCGCGGAAGGCCGCACAGCACTGCGCGCGAAACACGCGCCGGGAGCGGAACTCGTGGTGGCGACGTTCGGGATGTTTCATCCGGCCAAACATTACGAGGACGCCATAGAAGCAGTGGCACAGACACGAGAAGCGCTGCGCGCTGCGCTGTGGTTATTGGGTGACGCGCAACAGGCGCAAGGGAAATATCTGGAAACGTTGCGCGCGAAGATTCGCGCGAGCCGATTGGAGGGCGCGGTGTGGTGGTCCGGCCACCAGGAGCCGCATGAACTCTCCGCATGCTTGCAGGCGGTGGACATCTTCGTGCTGCCACAGCCGGACGGGCACCTGACGAGGTCGAGCGCATTCATGGCCGCGGCGGAGCACGGGCTGGCGGTGATTGCCGTGCAGAACGCGGAAAATCAGATGGAATTTGCGCACGGAGAGAACGTGTGGCTGGTGGAGCGGGCGAGCGCGGAGTTGTTTGCGCAAGCCATCCGGCAACTGGCAAACGATGCGGCGCTACGCGAACGGCTGGGGAAAAATTTGCAGACCCTGTACAAGCAGAGATTTGCCTGGGAAGTGGCGGGAAGAGTGCAAAGCGAAGGGGCGAGCCGGAAAGAAAACTGATGCCGCCGACGATTCATGACCGGATCGGGCAAAGCCGCGCGGGAGCGCCGGCGCTGGTGGTGCTGGCGCTGGCCGTGGTGGCGGTGTGGTGGCTATCGGGACAGGTGGCGCGGGAGAGCTACCGCAACATTTTGATTGCGGTGGTGCTGTTCCAGACGCTGTGGGTGTTCTTCCGGTGGCGGGCGAGCATTTATGCGTTCATGGTGTACGTGATCGTGGAAGGATTCCTGGTCAACTATTTTTACAACGTGCCGGAACTGAACTTGATGAAAGACGTGTACGTGGCGTCGCTGTTCGCGGTGCTGACGGTAACCACGGTACCACGGGGAATTTTCCCGGTTCCCAGGACGGCATGGATCCTGCCGTTCGCGCTGTTCGGAATTGTATACACGGCGCAGATATTCAACCCGTACCTTCCGAACATTCTGGTGGGACTGGTCGGGCTGCGGGTGAGCCTGCTGTACGCGCTGCTGGCGCCGGTGGGGTACTGGTTCTTCGACTCGCGGGAGCGGGTCATCCGCTTTTTCGTATTCATGACATTGATTTCCATTCCCGTGGCGGCGTTCGGAATCTTCCAATACTTCGCGGGGCCCGGCTGGCTGATATCGCTATCGCCAGGGTTTGCGCGCGCGGTGTACTACGCGAGCGGTGCGGGCACCGCGGGAGGCTACTACTTCCGGACGATATCCACATTTGTGCAGACAGGCGGATTTGCGATCTACCTGTGCCTGATGATGCTGGTGGCGGTGGCGCAGATCAGCATGACGTCGCTGCGAAAACAACGGTGGTGGATCATCGGGGCGTTCGGGATGCAATTTCTGGCCGCGCTGACGACAGGCGGACGCGCGCCGCTGGTAATGTTTTTCGCAGCTCTCGCACTGCTGATGACGATGCAAGGACGGCTGGCACGCGTGCTGCCGATCGTGGCGGTCCTGGCAGTGTTGTTCATCGGCGCAGTGATCGTGCTGGGGCCGGTGGTGGCGGAACGCTTCGCCACGCTGCTGGACCTGCAAGGGGTGCAGGCGCGCAACGTGCCGCTGATGGTGGGTTGGCTGTACGAAGCGATGCAAACGGACCCGGCGTATGCATCCGGGTGCCGCAGAGGACGAAAGACCGCGAGCTGAGCTGGCTGGTGTCGGCGTGCGCGGCCTTTCTGCTCGTGAATATTTTTCTGAGCCTGCCGTGGGGCACGCCGTTCGATACCTCGCCGACCAATGTGTTTCTGTGGTTCTTTCTCGGCTTCCTGGCGCGAGCGCCGCTCCTGACCGTGGAGAAGAGCGAAACGGAGATGGCCACCGTGGAGATAGCCGGGCCGCGTCTGAGCAAGCCGGGCGTTTCCATTCCTGCGGGTCCGCCCCAATAAGCGAAGATTCGTGAGAGTAGTGCTCTATACGCACGTACTTGCGCCTTCCGTGGGAGGCGTGGAAACGCTGGTGATGTCGCTCGCGCGCGGACTCAACGGGCAAGCTACGCGCGGAGCGAAACAGCCGTTGGAAGTAATTGTCCTGACTGCGCAAGCAGCCAGAGATTTCGACGACCGCAGACTGGAGTTTCGCGTGGTGCGGGAGCCCGGACCAAGGCAGATGGCCGAGTGGTTCCGGAGCGCGGACCTCGTGCACCTGGCGGGACCGAGCTTTGTGCCGCTGCTGACGGCGTTGGCGCTGGGGCGGCGCGTGATTGTGTCGCACCACGGATTCCAGGCGGCGTGTCCGAATGGACAGTTGTTTTACCAGCCGGCGGCGACGGAGTGCCCGGGCCACTTCCGAGCCGGGCGCCACGAGGAATGCTTGCGATGCAATGCGGAAAACGGCGCGTGGAGGTCTTGGCGAATGTGGCTGGCGACGTTCCCACGGCGCTGGTTGTGCCAACGCGCGGCACTCAACATCGTTCCGACGCGCTGGCTGGGCAGCGTGCTGGGGTTGCCGCGAACCGCAGTAGTGGCGCACGGCGTTGCCGAGGCCAAGGCCGAGCACAGTGCTGGAGCTAGCGAAATACCGCAGTTTAGTTTTGTGGGGCGGCTGGTAAGCACCAAAGGCGTGGATTCGCTGCTGGCGGCGGCGCAGCAACTGAAGGCAAAGGGACACCGTTTTCAACTGCACATCATCGGAGACGGACCAGAGCGCGGCAAGCTGGAAGCAAACGCGCAGAGCGACGGGTTGAACGGCACGGTGGGGTTTCTGGGCGCGGTTGAGCCGGAGCGAATCGAGCAAGAGTTGGCAGAGAGCCTGGCCGTGGTCGTGCCATCGCGGGCGGGCGAAGTGTTCGGCCTCGTCGCTGCGGAGAGCATGATGGCGGGCCGGGCGGTGGTGACATCGGATATCGGCGCACTGCAAGAAGTCGGCGGAGAGACGGGGCTTCACTTTCCAGCAGGCAACGCAGAGGCGCTTGCAGAGCAGATGGAATCGCTGATGAAGACGCCCGGGCTGGCGGCGCGTCTGGGCCAGCAGGCACAAGCGCGCGCGAAAGAACTCTACAACATGGAACGCATGGTCCGTGAACACCTGCGCTTGTATGAAGAAACGGCGTCGCTCGAAAATTAGTCTGACGGAGAACCTCTCACAATTTTTATGAAGCCGCCCACGCTCAAACTGGACGACGAACGGCTGCATCCGGATACGCAGGACCGCGCGACGTTTCAGCACCACATCGCGCGCTACGAATTCGCGCTGGAACGGATCGCGCCGGGCGAGCGCGTGCTCGATGCCGGGTGCGGCGCGGGCTACGGCACGCATTTGCTCAGCGAGAAGTGCGCGTTTGCGCTGGGCATTGACTACGCGCCACAGGCGCTGGAATTTGCGCGAGGGAGATACGGCGGTGCGAACGTGGCGTTCGCGGCGATGAATTGCCACCGGCTGGCGGTCGCCGAGGCGTCAGTGGATTGCGTGATTGCGCTGGAAGTGTTTGAGCACCTGGAAAATTCGGAAGCATTTCTCGCCGAGTGCAGCCGAGTGCTGCGGCCGGGGGGGCGGCTGATTCTCTCGACGCCGAACCAGGTGACGCACGACCTGCACATGAACTCCATCGGGATGAAAAACGAGTTCCACATCAACTTGATGAGCGAGAAAGAGCTACACGCCGCGTTGCAAAAGCATTTCGCTGAAGTGGAAATTTATGGGCAGCGGCGCAGCGGCAGCCGGCTGTACACCGCGCTGCGTGCGCTGGATGTGTTCAATCTAAGGCTGCGATTGCTCAGCAGCCGGCGTCGAGAACGCCTGCAGCACGCGATGGGGGTGCCTGTCGGAGCGAACGCAAAGCCAGAGGCGTGGATTTTCTCGAAGTCGCAGTTGAAGCAGTGCAATCAATTTGTGGCAGTCTGCCGCAAAGAAACATGATGGCCGCTGCATCAAAGCCGGGCACCACCGACCAAAAACCGGCAATCAGACGCTATTGGGATGCCCACCCCATTTCCACGGATAGCGTGGAATTCGAGCCGGGGACGGCAGAGTCTTTCGAAGCCATTTATGCGAAGTGGAAGGCGACGATCGACGAGCGACGGTTGCGGTTTCTGGCCGAATGCCGAGGAAAAAAAGTTCTGGAGATCGGCTGCGGAATCGGGAAGGACGCGCGGTTTCTCACGGAGAACGGAATTGACTATACGGGCCTAGATTACAGTTGGCGCGCGGTGGAACTGGCGCAGAAACATTTCGACTTGGCCCAACTGAGAAAGCGCTTCGTGAATGGGGACGCGAGGGCCCTGCCGTTCCAGGACAGCCGGTTTGACCTGGTAATGTCCATTGGCGTGCTGCATCACCTGCCGGAGACAGTGGAGGCGTGCCGGGAAGTCATGCGCGTGGTCCGTCCGGGAGGAAGCGTGCGAATCATGCTCTACAACCGGCATTCGTATCACTACGCGCTAGTGACAGGCGTGGTGCGGCCGCTGATCTGGTTGATGCTGGCATTTCCGCCAGCACGAAAACTGCTGAGTGTGGGACCTCCGAAGCTGGGACACATGTTCGCCATCTGCCAGAAGCACGGATTCACGAAAGGGCGGCTGCTGGCAATCAGTGCGGATACGTCGTTTGAGGGCGAAGGCAATTTTGTCGTGCATACGACCTTTCATACGGAAAAGGAAATGCGCAAATTGTTTGAGGGTTTGGAGGACTTCCACTTCTTCCGCAGCAACGTGAAATACTTTTTCCTGCCCTTCTTGCGGAACTACGTCGAAAAACGCTGGGGACTCTTCCTGACGATGACGGCACGGAAGCCGGAACGGGCCGTGCCGGCATGAGAATTGCAGTCGTCACGCAGGAGCTGCACCGCAGCGGAGGAACGGAGCGGGGCACGGCGGAAGTGGTCGCGCGGCTGGCGCAAGAACATCAGATTTGTCTTTTCGCGCACCGGTGGGATAGGGAAAACAACTCGAACATTTGTTTTCACCGCGTGCCGGTGATGCCGTGGCCGGGATTGCTGCGATTTCTGAGTTTCTACTGGATGGCGTCGCGCGCGGTGGACACTGCGGCGAGACGGCACGGCGGATTCGATGTGATTTATTCGCCCGGGCCGAATTGCCGGCAAGTGGAAGTTTGCACGGCGTGGTTCTGCCAAGCGCGGCAGGACGAACTGCTGCGCTCGGGCAAGCTGCGGCCGGCGGCAGGCAGCGTGAGCGATTGGCTGCGGCTGCTGCACCGGAAAATTTACGCTGCGACCGTGACGCGGCTGGAGCGGAAATTCTACAAGTCGCCGAAGTTGCGCAGCGTGGTGAGCCCGGCGCAGGTGCTGAAAGACGATTTGGTAGCAAGCTACGGGATCGAGCCGGAGCGAATCGTGGTGGCGCATGCGGGCGTAGATCCGGAATCGTTTTCTGTGGCGCAGCGCGAGGCGCTGCGTGCGCAAGCGCGCGCGGAGCTGAAATTACGGGAAGGGGAATTCTGGTTTTTGTTTGCAGGCACGGATTGGGTGCGCAAGGGAATGCTGACGGTCCATGCGGCGCTGCGCGAGGCGCCGCAGGCGCGGCTGCTGGCGGTGGGGCCGTATGACCCGGCGTCGTGGAAGCGGCACGCGGAACGCGCGGGAATCGCCGGACGCATCCGTTACCTGCTTCCGCGACGCGACATTATTTTTTATTTCGCGGCAGCAGACGCGCTGCTGGCGCCGTCGGTGTTCGAGCCGTTCGGGCTGATTCCGCTGGAGGCCATGGCCTGCGGGTTGCCGGTCATCATCACGCCACCGATGGGTGTGGCGGAAATTGCGACGCCGGAGGACGCGGTGATTCTGCATCGCGCGGATAATGCGGCCGAGCTGGCGGCGGCGATGCGCCGCGTGATGGAGGACTCCGCATTGCGGGAGAAGCTGGCGAGAAATGCGCCGGCACGTGCGCGGATGCATCCGTGGGACGCGATTTTCCGGGCAACGGAAACGGAGTTGCTGGCAGTGGCACGGAAAAAGCATTTAGCCGCAGATAAACGCAGATGACAGCACAGCAACGATTCCGAATATTTCTGGTGGGGACGGAGTTTTTCCGCGAGCAAGGCGGAATCCAGTTCGTGAACCGTGAGTTGCTGCGGGTGCTGGCGGAGTTCGCGCGGGAAACTCCGACGGACGTGGAAGTGTTTTCGCTGAACGACCCGCCCGGCGGACTGCCGGCGGAGTACGAGTTGCCGGCGGGATTTCAGTGGCGCGGATTTGCGCGCAGGAAAGTGGGGATGGTGCTGAAACTGGAGCAGCGATTGTGGCGCGCGCAGCCGCACCTGGTGCTCTTCACGCACGTGCATCTGGCGGCGCTGGCCGGGCTGGCACGGCTGGCGGCGCGGCGCGCGCGCATCGGAGTGCTGGGACACGGCGTGGAAGTGTGGAAGAAATTGGGAGTGCAAATCGCGTACGGGTTGCGGCTGGCCGATGCGGTGGTGGCGCCGAGTGAATTCACGCGGGCAAAAATGGTGGAGGTGAACGGGGTCGCGCCCGAGCACATGACAGTGATTGCGCACGGGCTGTCTGCCGAATGGGTGAACACTTTTCAACGCAGCGCGCGGCCGAAGAGCACTGGTTGCACACTTCTGAGCGTGACGCGGCTGGTCCGCGCAGACACGCAAAAGGGGGTGCACGTTGTGCTGCGGGCGATGCCGGAAATCCTGCGGCGTTGTCCGGAGGCGCGATACGTCATCGTCGGCGACGGCAACGACCGCGCGGCACTCGAGCAACTGGCGGCGAAACTCGGCATCGCGGGGCGCGTGGAGTTCCGCGGAGAGCTGTCCAACGAAGGACTCTGCCGCGCGTACCAGGAAGCGGATGTGTTTGTGCTGCCAAGCCAGCAGGAAGGATTCGGGCTGGTATTCCTGGAGGCAATGTACAGCGGATTGCCAGTGGTTGCGGCACGCTCGGGCAGCGCGCCAAACGTGGTTGAGGACGGCGTGACGGGAATTCTGGTTGCACCGGAGGACGAGAAGCAAATTGTTTCGGCGGTGAGCGGGCTGCTGCTGATGCCGGAAGAACGGCGCCGGATGGGCGCGGCGGGACGAAAGCTGGTGGAGGACAAATACTTGTTCGCGCATTTCGCGGCACGATGGCAGAGGTGGATGGAGGAGGTCGCACCGGAGGCGGTGCGGGCCGCGCGGGACGCGGGGGCAGTGAGCACAATCAACGAAATTCGAAATACGAAACTCGAAACTCGGGAAGACCAAACTCAAAAAATCTAACGCAAAGCGGCGCGGGTGCGCCGCACTCCAAAGTGAAAGTGCTGATCAATGCGGTGAGCGCGAAGCTGGGCGGCGGGGCGACGTACGCGCGCAACCTGGCGCGCGGCCTCGCGGAACAAGCCGCACCGGGCGAAGAATTTCTGGTCATCGTGCCGGAAGATCTGGTAGCGGAATTGCCCGCGGGCAACGCGCGGGTGCGCGTGCTGGGGAGCGGCGCGGCGAGCGGGTCGTACGCGGCACGCTGGTGGTGGGAGCAAGTGACGCTGCGCCAGCTGGTGCAATGCGAGCGGCCGGACGTGCTGTTTTCGGCGGCCAATTTCGCCATGCTGGCGTGTCCCTGCCCGCAAGTGCTACTGATCCAAATCCCGCTCTATTTTTCGCGGGAGTATCTGGCGCACGTGTTGCCGCGAAAACCTGCGGCATTCCGCGCGGAGATTGCGTTGCGGCGGTGGCTGGTGGCACGGTCCGTGAGCGCGGCAGACTGGGTGCTGACGCCGACGGCGGCAATGCGCGAAGACCTGGCGCGGTTTGTGAAAATTCGTCCGGGGCGCGCAGTGGTGAACCCCTATAGCATTCCTCGGGAGCGCGTGACCCGCCACGGCAGGCGGGAGGCGGCGGGACGCGCGCGTGTGCTGTGGGTGTCGCACTACGCAGAGCACAAAAATCTGGCGACGCTGCTGCGCGCGGCGGAGATTTTGCGCGGCGAAATGGACTTCGAACTGGTGTTGACGCTGGACGCTGCACTGCAAAACGGCCAGCACACTCCGATGCCCACGGCAGAGCGCGAACTGCTGGAGCGGCTGGCGGGCATGGTGCGGTTGACCGGAGTGCGGAGTCACGACGAAACGTGGCTGCTCTATCGCGAAGCGGACGTGTTCGTTTTTCCGTCGTTGTGCGAATCGTACGGGTATCCGCTGGTGGAGGCGATGGCCTCGGGGCTGCCGATTGTCGCGTCGGATATCCCCGTTCACCGCGAAATGTGCGGCGAGGCAGCGGAATATTTCCCGGTGCTTGATGCGGCGGCGCTCGCGGAGAAACTGCGCAACCTGCTGCGCGATGCGGCAGCAAGGCAAGCGCTGGCGACAAAAGGCGACGAGCAGGTGGAGCGGTTCGTTAAACAAGACCATGTGGCCAAGCTGTTAGAGCTGTGGCGCGGGATGACAGGTACCAGGTAGCAGGAATGTGCGGAATCACAGGTGCGGCGCCGGGGATCGAGGACGGAATCCTGCGGCGGATGACGGCGCGGCTGGCGCATCGCGGGCCGGACGGCGAGGGATACTTTTCCACGCCCGATGTGAGTTTGGGCCACCGGCGGCTGGCGATCATTGACGTGCCCGGCGGGGCGCAGCCAATGACGACCGCGGACGGGCGCTTCACGATTATTTTCAACGGAGAGATCTAC
>JAMCWK010000097.1 GCA_023481105.1 Acidobacteriota bacterium
TCGAGGAGCGGGCCGGAAATTTTGCTGACGTAGCGCTGAATCTGCGGCGGCGAGCAGTGGCATTCGCGCGTGGGGTCGCCAAAAAATCCGCAGGGGCAGGGGTTCATGGCGGCGACGAGCATGAAGCTGATAGACGTAGCCAAGATGTTCCACTCCGAGGATGCGTGCCTTGCCTATCTCGAAAAGATGCGCTGGCCCAGCGGGCTTGCCTGCCTGAAGTGTGGCAGCGTGCGCGTGTCTGCGATTACCACCAAAGACAAGCGCAGCAAAACCCGCCGCATCTACCAGTGCCTTGAGCAAGAATGCCGCCATCAATTCACGGCCACGACGGGCACGATTTTTCACGATACCCACCTGCCCCTGCAAAAGTGGTTTCTAGCGATTGCGCTGATTTGCGAGGCGAAAAAGGGCATCTCCGCCAACCAGCTTGCGCGGCATCTTGGAGTGCAATACCGCACGGCATGGCATCTGGCGCACCGCATCCGCTCCGCCATGCTGGACGGCAGCAACCCGCTCACCGGAAAGGTTGAGGTTGACGAAACCTACATCGGCGCAAAGGTTCCGCGTCGGCACGGCCCGCGTAAGAGCCGCAAGGAAAAAGACGTTGTTATCGGCATGGTAGAGCGCGGCGGCAAGCTACGCTTCGTTGTTGCCGCCGATGCGTCAAGGGCCAGCCTACAGCCCATCATTGAAGCGAACGTGAGCCGCAAGGTGGAAACGATCTACACAGACGAGTATTCGACGTATTTCTGGGCCCTGAAAAATGAGTTCCAAGGAAAGCACAAAACCATCTGCCACAAGGCCACCTACGGCATCGGAGATACCCACACCAACACCGTCGAGAATGCCTTTTCGCTACTGAAGCGCGGGCTGATAGGAACCTTTCACAAGGTATCCATAAAGCACCTGTCGCGCTACCTGCATGAGTTTGAGTTTCGCTTCAACCGCAGAGACGAACAAGAAATGCTGTTTCTGGAAACGCTACGGAATTTGCTGTGCGGAAAGAAACTGGCCTACAAAACGCTTACCGCTGAGGCGTAGGGGCTATCAGCTTCGCGGGCCGCGCCTTGCGATTCACGCGCACCGCATCCGCCGAAACCGGAGCGGAGCGCAGCAGCTTTTTCAGCAAGGCATCGAAGTTTCGCTTTTCGACTTTCATGTGTAACCCAAAATGGCCTTCTATTTTACCAGAATCGCTTTCCCGGATAACACCAAAATTCAGCGAATTGCACAAGAAAATTTGCGCTGGATTGCGTTTTCTGCTTGCGCCCATTTTTCGACATTGTGCTAACATTCACTGACTGGAAGGCGTGTGGCCCGCCTTGCAGTACGGGGCGGGCCACATCGCTTTTTAGAACTAGCGGGGCCGTGGCTGAGAGGCCAAAAGCTCCCGACTTATAATCGGGTGAACGTGCTCGAACACGTTCCGTCCGTCCGAATCGGACCGGCCCCGCCTCTTAGGAGCGGAAGATGAAGCCATGCACTGACTCATGCCAAGAAAAATGCGACTCATGCGAACTTGGCGCGCATTATAAATGTAAAAACCCGGTCTGCCAATGCAGGCACCCTAAGCAACGGCCCCGCGATTGGCGGAAACGGCTGCGCGAAGAGATTCCAATTCCGAATCAAGAGCGCGGCGCATGACGTTCTGGGCATGCTCACAGAAGAGCCGCTCAAATTCTTCCGTGGAGTAGATGCCCTTCCCAATCAAGAGCGTGTTCATGGCGTAAACGGTCGCCCTGAATCGCTCATCGCGGCTCAACACCTCTAGAGCTTCATCAAAACTCATTTTGGTTTTTTGCCCCCGCCGCGCCGCTGCGAATTCCCTAGCGCGCCAAAGGCGCGCTAGCCTAACCTTAGTGTCAAGTGCCATTAGAAACCGACAGCCTGAGGATGTCAAGCGTTGTCAGCGTGTGCCGCCGTTTCGGTTTAGACAAGGCGAGAAGCCGCGCCGAACGGTGCGGGCCGAGATTTCCGGCTTGTCTGTGGCAAGTACATAATCGCCCTTTAAGCTGTTGTGTTTTCAATAGGTCTCTCAATCTGGTACTCCGAGTTTGTATGTGTTGACTCTAAAGGGTTTGCGGTTCGATGTCTCTATAAGTGTGGCAATAATTAGAGTTAGCACTGGTTTGCCGCGGGGATCTACTGCGGAAGCCGGGCTCGTCTTCAGTGAATATCTTTAAGTGAACACACATAACAGTATAATATCTTAAAACTACTAACTTGTCAAGGGACTTTTTCGAAGGTTTTGGTCATGGCTTCAAATCGCCGATGTCCCAGTTTGGATTTCCGAGGGACCGCAGACATCTTGTGGGCTGTTGTGGCGTAGAGGCCGTGCTAGCTGCGCCCGTATGTAGCGGCGCGCTTCAGCGCGGCAAATGGGTAGCACAGGCTTGTAGCCTGTGCCTTTTGGAATGCGGCGGCTCGCTTGTTCAGAGCACAGGCGAAGGGACGCCGCTTTGCTTTGTCATTCCGAGTCCCGATGTCCTTTGTCGGGACGAGGAATCTGCTTTTGCGTTTTTCGTGCTGCTTGTGTAGGGGCGCAATATATTGCGCCCGCCTTCGCACGGCCGGCTTCCAGCCGGAGATTCCTCAGCGGGACAGGCTTTCCCGCTTGTCCAATTGGGTATAGTAAGATTGAGATAAAGGCCATGCTCTTCACCACAAGACTTTCAAACATTCTCTTCTGGATCGGCTTTTCTGTTGGCCTATTGGTATCAGCGCTGGGCTACTGGCTCTATGACATTGGGTCTCACATTCGCCTCGGCATAGCATTTCTGATTCTATTCCCTGGTTCGCTGGCGAGAGGCGACTTAGAGGTTGGGCCCCTCGCCGCAGAGATTTTCAACGCGCTGTGGTTTTCCTCTCTGAACGGATGCATCTATGGCGCAATTGGCTGGGCTGTTGTTAAGCTGAAGTCCAAGCTTTCGGGCAAAACACACCACTAGGGAGAAACGCGCCTCGGAAGCGCTGGCCTCGAGTTTTTCTTGAGTTGCAGGTGTGTCAAACCCTCACGCACGAAGAGAATTCTGCTCACGCCGCCCTGCGGCGCCGCGCGGCATGGCGTGGTTGCTGCACTTCCAGAGGCAAACCCAGGCGATTGGCGTAAACCAGCAGCTTCTCGATGCTCATCTGCGCAATATTGCCCCGCAGCAAATTGCTGATCACCGGCTGGTGCTCGTCGAGCACCTTCACCAGTTGCGCCTGGCGATATTTCTTGCGCTTCACTTCATCGAGGATGGACATCAGGATTCGCGCCTTGAATTTCAGCGCCAGCGCTTTTTCCGGCGAAAATCCCAAATCCAGAAAAACGTTTCCTCGCGTCACATGCGTCGGTCTATTTTCTGCCGTGTTTCTCATTTTTCCTCTGTGCCTGAATTCTCCGGGCGGACCGTAAGCGTAACTCAGCAATCGCCGGATATAAAGAATGTTTTATAGCGTGAATCGCCCAGGGAAAGCTTGCCCGTCCTGCTTGTCCTGAGCAAAGCCGAAGGATGACCAACCGAAGGGCATCCGCCCTGGCTTCCGTGCCGCTCGTGGGCATGACTGCAAAGCGGCGTCCCTTCGCGTGTGCTCTGGACAAGCGAGCTGCCACACTCCAAGCGGGCGCAACATATTGCGCCCCTACAAGGGAGCCGGAGAGACGCCGGCGCTACGCAGCGAGGAAAACAAGGCAAAAACAAAGCGGCGTCAAGCCGCCGCACTCCAAACAAACGACTGAATTCGTTGACTTAACTGCGGCTGGCGTGTTACCCATATCCCGCGTTTTTCTTGGGGTGGGTTGCCGGAACCGGATGACCTCTCAAACCAAGCGGATGGAAGTCACGCTGGAATCCATTATTGACAGCGTGGACCTGGCCGAAGACATCACGTTGCGCATTGCGGAGGCCGCCGGCTTCGACGACGAAGACCGCCACCGCATCGGCATGTCCGTGCGCGAGGGCGTGATCAACGCGGTCACCTACGGCAACCATCAGAACCGCGAGAAAAAAGTTTTTCTCACGCTGGAGCTGGACCCCGGGCGGCTGGTGATCCGCATACTCGATCAGGGCGAAGGCTTCGTGCTGTCGGACGTGCCCGATCCGCTGGCTGAGGAAAATTTGCTAAAGAGTTCCGGGCGCGGCATACTTCTGATGAAGGCGTTCATGGATGAATTCGGGGTGGTCCGTGGGCGCACCGGCGGGGCCGAACTGACTCTGGTCAAGAAGCTGCCTGCGGCAACCTAGCCCGGCGTTTGCAAAAAGGAGAACTACCGTGAGCTTCAAGGCAACATCGCGCGAAATCCGGGGCGTTGTGGTGGTGGACGTCAGCGGGCGCATCACGCTCGGCGAAGGCAGCGCCATGCTGCGCGAAATGGTGCGCGACATGACCAGCAAGGGCCAGTTGAAGATTGTGCTGAACCTCGGCGACGTCACCTACATCGACAGCTCCGGCATCGGCGAGCTGGTCAGCGGCTTCACCACCGTGAAAAACAGCGGCGGCGAACTGAAGCTGCTGAACCTCACGAAAAAAGTGCACGACCTGCTGCAAATCACCAAGCTCTACACCGTCTTCGACGTGCACAACGACGAGGCCTCCGCGCTGGGCAGTTTCCGCAACTGACCGTCGCGCGGGCCGCCCGGCGCTGCGTGGTCCGCAGCCGGCCCGTGCCGCATGGCTGGCCTTTTGAAACTCTGGACAAGCCTATTAATTTTTGCAAGAATGCGCCCGCGCTGGTGTTCTTGGTAATTCCGCGGTGGCAACACGGTTCGCTTCCGCGAATTTGCGCTGCAACCGGCTGGCGTTACAAGCAGCACCGTGCAACATCCTGACCGTAAGAGGAGTCGTGAAGTTGAGCAGAGAACAAGGGGTTGTAAAGTGGTTTAACTCTTCCAAGGGCTATGGGTTCATCCAGCGCCAGTCGGGCGAGGACGTCTTCGTGCACTTCTCCGCGATTCAGATGGAGGGGTACAAGACCCTCAACGAAGGGCAGGCGGTGGAATTTGAGGTCAAGCAGGGCCCCAAAGGATACCAGGCCGAAAACGTCACCGCGGTTTGACGCGTTCCAATCCAAAAGGCCCTGCCCGTTTCGGCGGACAGGGCCTTTTGCTTTTTTCGGAATCTTGGAATCAGAAAATCGAAGACGGGCTGGCCAGCAGATCAATCGTAATGAAGGTAACCAGCGGCACAACCACCACGGCGAAGGTTATCAGGAAAGCCCGGAAGGGCGCCCTCCGCGCTGCGTCCGCGCCCGCACCCGCCGGCCCTGGCCCCCGCGAGTCGCCCTGCACGCGATACGTCGTGCCTTCGGGGACAGTTAAAGACTCATCACCCATTGTCAGTTCCAACGGTCCGCGATAACTGGTGACCAGAAGTTCTGTTGGCCCGACCAGCGTCACCTGGCCTTGCGTGGCGCGCTTGGGCTGCGGACGAATCACGATGCCCGCGGCACGCACCGCCACACTGCCGGTTTCCGGCGAGGAGAATCCCACGGTGCCTTGCACAACGGTGGCGCCGGCAACGGATTCCAGTTCCTCGAAGACCACTACGCTTTGCGGCATGACTTCAATCTGCGCCTCGCCGATGCGAATGCGCATGCGCCCGGCGTGGCTTGTGACCACCGTATCTCCGGCGAACACCGTTGTTCCGGGGAGGCCGTCTGTGGCGCGAATCGAAGCGTTGCGTGCTTCCAGCACCACACCCAGAGGTTTGGAGGAAGCGCCAAAGCCCGGTGGCGCCACCAGCAGGGTGGCGAGAAGCACAGCGATAACTTGGCGTCTTTGCGCGGACACGTGCGTCTCCGCTGAAAAGTTCCCAGCGACTATGGAGTTTAACGGCAAAAAGCGGGCGTGTCGACCAGTCAATTGCGGCTGTGTGTCGTACGTGAAACTGCCTATTTCCCCGCGCATAGGCGCGGGTATACTGTGGGGTTCTTCCGGGCCGCCGCATTCGGCCGGCCCGCCATCATCGAGGTGAAGGCATGGGTCCCATCCGCTGGACAGAAATCCCCAAAGAGAAAATCGGCGAAGGAGTGGAGCGCCAGGTCATCTGGGGCGATCACTGCACGCTGGCGAGATTCCAATTTGCCAAGGGCGTGCACATCCCTCCGCACAAGCACGAAGCCGAACAGCAAACCTACGTGCTGGAAGGCGCGATGCGCATCAGCGCCGCGGGCCGTGAGTTCGAGCTGCACGCCGGCGAAGTTCTGGTGGTGCCCACTTGGATCGAGCACGAAGTGTGGTTTCTCGAAGAGTGCGTGATTCTGGATTTTTTCGCTCCGCCGCGCAACGACTGGAAGGAAGGCCGCCAAGCCTACTTGAAGGGCGATTAGCTGCCACCGGCGCCGGCCGCTTGCGCGGCGCGCGCGACTTCGGCGATGGCCAGCGTCAACTGCTCCACAAGAAAATCAATCTGCGCTTCTTCGATGACAAAAGGCGGCGCGATGAGCACGTGGTCGCCGGCGCCGCCCTCGACCGTGCCGCGCATCGGATAGACCATCACGCCGCGGGCTTGCAAGTTTTCAAACAAACGAAAATTGAAGTTGAATTCTTTGGCGAACGGCGCCTTGGTATTTTTGTTGGCGACGAATTCCACCGTTTGCAGCAGGCCTTTGCCGCGGACGTCGCCCACGCACGGCAGCGCGCGTAAGGCGTCGAGTTTTTTCGAGAGATATTCTCCGCGCTGGCGCGCGCGCTCGAGCAGGTTGTGTTTTTCGAGATAGCGCTGCACGGCGAGCCCGGCGGCCAGCGTCGGCGGGTGCGCCTGGTAGGTGAAGCCGTGGTCGAGCGAGCCCGGGCCGGCTTCGATGGCGCGCCAGATTTTTTCTGCGGCGAGCACTGCGCCCAGGGGCGCATAGCCGCTGGCGAGGCCCTTGGCGAGCAGAATCATGTCCGGCACGACTCCCCAGTGTTCGACGGAAAAATATTTTCCGGTGCGACCGGCGCCGGTCATCACTTCGTCGGCGATGAGCAGGATGCCGTGCGCGTCGCAGATTTCACGGATGCGGCGCAAGTAGCCCTCGGGCGGCACAGCGCCGGAGGAGGCGCCCACCACCGGCTCAAAAATGAATGCAGCGACATTTTCAGCGCCGGCTTTTTGAATTGCTGATTCGAGTTCTTCCGCGCAGGCCAGCGCGCATGCGGGAAATTCCAGGCCCAGAGGGCAGCGGTAGCAGAAGCACGCGGAGATGTGCTCCATGGCGGCGGGCAGCAGCGGCGAAAACGCCTGACGCCGCACTTTGTTGCCGGAAGCGCCCAACGCGCCGAGCGTGGAGCCGTGGTAGGAAACCCAGCGGGAAATAATTTTGTAGCGTTGCGGTTCGCCGCGCGCGAGCCAGTAGGCGCGGGCGATTTTGATGGCCGTCTCCGTCGCTTCGGAGCCGCCGGAAGTGAAATGAACGCGGGCGTGTTGCCGGGGGCCGGGGAATTTTTGGGCAAGCACTTCCGCCAATTCCGCGGCTGCCCACGAAGTGAACTGCGAGGAGTGCACGTAGGAAAGCTGGCGCGCCTGCTGCGTGATGGCGTCGATGATTTCCGGCACGCCGTGGCCGATGGTGACCACGGCCGCGCCGCCGCAGGCGTCGAGATATTTTTTGCCTTGCGCGTCGAAGAGATAGACGCCTTCGCCGCGCACGGCGACGGGGTAGCGGCGCTTGAAATTGCGCGGAAACGTGAAGTCGTCTGCCTGGCTCATTGGCCCGTGCTCATTTTTTTGGAGCGGGTTTCGCCGTCGCGGCGGTTTTCAGAGACGCTTCGCGGGTGGCTTTGAATTCCGTGCCCGGCTTCCACTCCGGCATCTTCGGGTTGTTGGCCACGCGATAGCCAACCATGAAGCAGAGCTGTGAATCCTGCACCAGCCCGCTCAGGTCCCAATCGGGTTTCACCTCGTCGGAGGGATTGTGGTAATCCTCCTTCGTGTACTTCTCGCGCATCTTCATGCCCCAATCCGCAGGCTTGCCGACGTACTCATTGCCATCGCCGGGATCGAATGCGGGCACGCCGCCTTTGGCGAAGGGGAAATGGTCGCTGCGGTAAAAGAATCCTTTTTCTGGCTCGGCATCGGGCTTGACCACGCGGCCCTGCGCTTTAGCCTCAGCGATGATGATTTCGTCGAGCGTGGAGCTGCCCAGGCCAACGCTGATGATGTCTCTCGTTTTGCCCAGCACGTTCATGGCGTCCATGTTGATGACGGCCGCAGTGTGCGCCAGGGGATAAAGCGGTTGCCTGGCGTAGTACGTCGAGCCGAGCAGGCCCTGCTCCTCGCCGGTCACGGCCAGGAAAAGTATCGAGCGGCGCGGCGGCACGGCAAGCTGCTTGTAGGCCTTGGCCATTTCCAGCAGCGCGGCGGTGCCGGTGGCGTTGTCCACTGCACCGTTGTAAATTTTGTCGCCCTTCACCTCAGGGCCGATGCCGAAGTGATCCCAGTGGGCGCAGTAAATGACGTATTCGCTTTTGAGTTTCGCATCACTGCCCGGAAGTTTTGCGACGACATTTTTTGAATCCACTGTGCGCAGCGTGTTGGTGATGGCGAGCTTCGCGCGCAGACCAAGCGGCACAGGCTGGAACTCGCGCGTGGCCGCGGCTTTTTTCAGGGCGGCCAAGTCTTTGCCGGCGGCCTTGAGCGCAGTAAATGACGAGATCG
>JAMCWK010000120.1:0-1028 GCA_023481105.1 Acidobacteriota bacterium
GCAGACCTGGGGCGCCCGGCGGGTTCTTGAAAATGCATCCGGCGGACTTCTGTCCCAGCGGCTGGCTCGACCGCCGCTTCTCATTGCAGATGCGAATTCCTTTGAGGATTTCCGGGTACGCTTTGGAGGGCAGCTCCAATTTCACTGCCAGCATAATATCATCTGCCGCGAAAGAAGTGTGACGATAATCAAATCGAATCTCCTCCCCCCGCAGCGTCTCGATTTCGCCTGTCCCCGCCCGGTACACCTCCACCTCGCGCACAAACGACCCAATCTGCGTCCCGTACGCTCCGGCATTCATCCGCAACGCCCCGCCCACCGTTCCCGGCACTCCGATGAGCCCTTCCATCCCGCCAAGGTTTTTCTTCGCGCAGAACGTCACCGTGCGCCCCAGGTCTGCCGCCGCATGCACAAACGCGAAATTCCCTTCCACTCGAATTTCCGGTTCGCTCGCCACCAGTTGCACCATCACCCACGGCAATTCCCCGTCCGCCACCAGCAGGTTCGACCCGCCTCCCAGAAACCGGTACGCCACAGCTTCGCTTTTCAGCAGCCGGATCAACTGCGGCAAATTTCCGTGCTCGCGCACCCGCAGCACATCCGTCGTCCCCCCAATCCCCAACGATGTGATCGTCCGCAGCGACGCCGCACGCAGCACTTCGACTCCCAGCTCCGGCATCGCCCCGACTATTTTTGCGCTTTCAATCCTCATAGCATCCCATGTGGAGTGCGGCGGCTTGACGCCGCTTTGCCTTTTCCATTGAACGATTGAGTGAATCCTGATTGAATGATTGAAATGCCGGCAAAATTCAGAATTCGCATTTCCTAAATCACTCAATCATAAATCACTCAATCGCTAAATTCTTATCGCGTCTCATCATGCGCCGTTTCTCGCGCTCCCAACAAAATCGCCAACTCATCCGAGGCGCGCCCCACGCTGCCGGCTCCGACGGTCATCACCGCGTCGCCCGGCCGCGCTTCCTTCAGCAGCCACTCGATTCCTTCCTGCATGGACCCGCAGTACACCA
>JAMCWK010000120.1:1112-8618 GCA_023481105.1 Acidobacteriota bacterium
AGATGTCCGTCAGCAGCAGGACGTCCGCCTGGTTGAACGCGCGGCAGAAGTCGTCCCACAATTCTTTCGTGCGCGTGTAGCGGTGCGGCTGGAAGAGCACCAGCAGCCGCTTGTAGTTGCATCCCCGCGCCGCTTCCAGCGTGGCGCGGATTTCCGCCGGGTGGTGTCCGTAATCATCAATCAGCGTGACGCCGTTCGCCCGCGCTTTGATTTCGAATCGCCGCCCTACGCCCGTAAATTTTTCCAGTCCCTCGCGAATCAAATCCGCGGGAATGCTCAAGTAGAGTCCCACCGCCGCGGCTGCCGCGGCGTTGCGCACGTTGTGGATACCCGGCGGCGAGTGCAGCTGGAACAATTCCAAGTCCTCGCCGCGGTACGTCAGCCGGAATTCGCTCTCCATCCCGCGCAAGTCGATTTCGCTGATCACCAGATCCGCCTGGCTCGACGTGCCATACGTAATCACCGGCCGCGACACTCGCGGCAGAATCGCCTGCACATTCGGCTCGTCCAGGCACAGGATCACCGCGCCGTAAAACGGCACGCGGTTGACGAACTCCGCAAACACATCCTGGATTTCCTCGAGCGAGTGGTACGTATCCAGATGTTCGCGGTCAATTGTCGTCACCACCGCCACCACCGGCGCGTAGTGCAGAAACGACCGGTCGCTCTCGTCCGCTTCCACCACCATGTACTCGCCCTTGCACCCAGCCGCGCCGTGGTGCCCGCCTGGTTCACGCGCCCGCCGATGACAAACGTCGGGTCCAGCCCCGCTGCCGCCAGCACCGACGCGGTCATCGAAGTCGTCGTCGTTTTTCCGTGCGCGCCGGCCACCGCGATGCCGTACTTCAACCGCATCAACTCCGCCAGCATTTCCGCGCGATGGATCACCGGAATTTTCAGCCGGTGCGCCTCAATGATTTCCGGGTTGTCCGCCTTCACCGCCGACGACACCACCACCACCTGCGCCCCGGTCACGTTCTCCGCCTGGTGCCCCTCCGACACGCGCGCGCCCAAATCGCTCAGCCGCTCCGTGATGTGCGAGTGCTTCACGTCCGACCCCGACACGCTGTACCCCAGCGTCAGCAGCACCTCGGCGATTCCGCTCATGCCGATCCCGCCAATCCCCACCAGATGTATCCTCTGAAAATTCCTGAACACAACCATCATGTGCGTGCCACTCCCTCGATGAGATTTACAATTTCCTCGACCGCGCGAGGGTGGGCAAACGCGCGCGCGCGGGTTTCCATTTCCACGATTCGACTGGGCTGATCCAAAAGCGAAAAAATCTCACTGCTCAGGCGCTGGGGCGTTAATTCGGGCTGGGGAATAATTTTGGCTGCGCCCGCGCGCTCGAACACCTGCGCGTTGCGCAACTGGTGGCTGTCCGTGGCCGCGGCGAACGGCACAAAGATGGCGGCGCGTCCCGCCGCGGCGATTTCCGCGACGGTGATCGCGCCCGACCGGCAGACGATCAGGTCCGCCAGCGCAAACTGCTCGGCCATGTCGCTGATGAAGGGGAGCACCTCCGCCTTGAATTCTCTCCGCGCATACGCCACGCGCACAGCATTATAGTCGCGTTCTCCGCTCTGATGAACCATGTACAGCTCGTTTTTTCTCGCCGACAGCAGGTCCAGCGTATCAATCACCGCGCGGTTGATCGGCAGCGCTCCCTGGCTCCCTCCGGTAATCAGGATGCGGAACGGCCGCGCATGCGTCTTCGGCTGCACCGCAAAAAATTCCTTCCGCACGGGGCATCCGGTCACCACCGCTTTTTTCCCCCACGCTTGCGCGGTCACCTCGTGCGCCGTCGCGATGCGCGTCACAAACCGCGCCAGCCGGCGGTTCGCGAATCCCGGCTCCGCGTTCGGCTCGAAAATCACCGTGGGCACGCGCTCCAGCACGGCCATCAGCATCATCGGCCCCGACGCGTATCCGCCCACTCCAAACGCCGCGCACACCGCATGCCGCCGCAAAATCTTCGCCGCATCCAACATTCCCAGCGGCAACTGCGCCGCATTCCGCAGCAACTTTGCGCCGCCGATGCCTTTCAACCCCGCCACGCGAATCGTCTCCAGCGGCAGCCCCGCCGCCGGCACCAGCTTCGCCTCCAACCCTCTCTCCGTCCCCACAATGATTACTTCTCGTTCTCGTAGGGGCGGACCTGCGTGTCCGCCCTTTTTTGCATCGGCACCTGTAGCGGCGGGCTTTAGCCCGGCAAATCCGGCCTCTTCTTCAGACGTGGATCGCTCTGCGCCGCGTCGCAGCCATTCCCGCGCGACCGCCACCGCCGGGAACACATGCCCGCCCGTCCCTCCTCCTGCAATTAGTAGCTTCATCATTCATCTCGCTGCGTATGATTCCGGCACATGTAGCGGCGGGCTTCAGCCCGGCCAAATCACTCCGCCTGCTGACTGATGTTGAGCAAGATCCCCGTCGCCAACAACATCACCACCAAACTCGATCCTCCATAACTCATAAACGGCAACGGAATTCCTTTCGTCGGCATCATCCCCAGCACCACGCTCAAATTAATCAGCGCCTGTCCAACGACCATCACCGTAATTCCCATCGCCAGATACCGCCCGAAGTCGTCCGGCGCCGCCAGCGCCGCGCGCACTCCGCGCCACGCATAAATCCCGAACAGCACGAGCACCGCGAGGCCACCGATGAATCCCAGCTCCTCGCACAGCACCGCATAGATGAAATCGGTATGCGCCTCCGGCAGATAAAAAAGTTTTTGTCGGCTGCCCATCAATCCCACGCCCGCAAATCCTCCGCTGCCCACGGCAATCAGCGATTGCAGCATCTGGAAGCCGCTGCCCTGCGGGTCCGACTCCGGGTTCAGAAATCCCATCAACCGCTGGTAGCGGTACGGCACGCGCACAATCAGCAGATAAATCGCCGGCAGCGCCGCGGCAATCGCTCCCGCAAAATACTTCGGCGAAAGCCCCGCCACAAACAGCATCGCCAGCGCAATCATGAAAATGTCCACCGACGTGCCCAGGTCGGGTTGCAGCACCACCAGCCCCACAAACAGCAGCACCGGCCCCATCGCCGGCAGCAGCGTCCCCAACAAATCATTCACCCCGCCCGTACCGCCGGCTTCCAGCCGGCGTTGGATTTTTGTTTGCGCACCTGTAGCGCCGGGCTTTAGCCCGGCAGATTTTGTTTGTCTTTCGAATTTCGAATTTCGAGTTTCGAATTTCGTTTTGCCGCGCATTTCCAAAAACCACGCCAAATACAGCACCACCGCCAATTTCGCCAGCTCCGATGGCTGTACTCCCACCGGCCCCAGCCGGATCCACCGGTGCGTCGCGTGATTTTTGTCCAGGAAGAACACCGCAATCAGCAGCACCAACACCACCGCTAGGCTCGTGAACACCACTGCCGGCTCCCGCAGCTTGCGGTAGTCCAAATTCATCAGCGCAAACATCCCGCCGAATCCCACCGTGAGAAACGCCAGTTGCCGCAGCAGGAATGTGTACCCGTTCCCGTACGTTTCCCGCGCCATCACCGCCGACGCGCTGAACACCATCACTGCGCCAATCAGGCACAGCGCCACCGTCACACTGAACAGCCACCGGTCGGGTTGTACGCTCCTCGGCATCTCTAGTCTTGCTCCATGTGGAGTGCGGGACGTCAGTCCCGCCGTCTACCGGCAAACGTCTGTTCGCCGCGCCTTTCTGCCTTAGCTCACTCCCTGCATTAACGTCGAATTTGTGATTGAGTGATTTATGATTTTGCGATTGAGGAAATTCCTGGATCGGTTTGTGCCTTTATCCTTCCTCATTCCTCACTTCCTCTCTTCCTCGTTTTCCTTGCCACTCACCACTCGCCACTCGCCACTCGCCACTTTTCCCCTAGCTCGCCTTCTTCTCTCCCTCCGCCATCAACCCTCGCACCGCTTGCTTAAACACGCGCCCCCGGTGCTCGTAATTGTCGAACTGATCAAAACTTGCGCACGCTGGCGCCAGCAGCACCACGTCTCCCGGCCGCGCCATTTCATGCGCCATGTGCACCGCGCGCTCCAGCGTCCCCGCCGCCTCCACCGCCACCGCCCCGGCGATTTGCGCCGAAATTTTCTCCGCCGCTTTGCCGATGGTGAGCGCCACGCGCGCCCTCCGGTGCAGCGGCTCGCGCAACGCGGTAAAGTCGCTGCCTTTGTCTTTTCCGCCGAGGATGATCAGCAGGTTTCCCGCGAACGCATCTATGGCCTTCAGCGTCGCGTCCACGTTGGTGGCTTTCGAGTCGTTGAAGTACTCCACGCCGGAGATTTTTGCTACAAACTCCAGCCGGTGCTCGACCCCCGCAAACGTGCGCACGCCTTCCGCGATGGCGGAAGGCGGCGCGCCCGCCAGAAACGCCGCCGCTGCCGCGGCCAGCACATTTTCCACGTTGTGTTCGCCGCGCAGGCCGATGTCGCCGCGCCGCAGCAGCACGGTTTGCTCGCCGTCCTGCCGGAAGACAATTTCGTTTTCGCGCACGAACGCCCCGGTCATCACCCGCCGCTCGCGGCTGAACCAGTGCACGCGCGGCCCGCTCGGCGCATACCGCGGTGTTTCCGGATCGTCCGCGTTCAAAATCGCCGCATCGTTTTCCGTCTGATTTTCAAAGATCCGCGCCTTGGCCTGCCCGTAGAGTTGCAGCGACGCGTGCCGGTCGAGGTGGTCCGGCGTCAAGTTCAGCCACACCGCAATGTCCGGCCGCATCTTGTCAATCGTCTCCAGTTGAAAGCTGGACATCTCCGCCACCGTCCGCGATGTCTCCACGGACAGGTCCACCAGCGAAATCAGCGGCGTCCCGATATTTCCGCCGACCAGCGTCGGCAGCCCCGCGTTGGACAGGATGTGCCCCACCAGCGACGTCGTCGTAGTCTTGCCGTTCGACCCGGTGATGCCGATCAGCTGCCCGCGCAGAAATCTCCACGCCAGCTCCAGTTCGCTCCACACCGCCACGCCGGCATCGCGCGCCGCCACAAAGCATTCCATCTCCGCCGCCACGCCGGGGCTCTGAATAATGATGTCCTGCGCCAGAAAAGTTTCTTTCCGGTGCCCGCCAAGCTCCAGTGTCACGCCCGCCGCGCGCAGATCGTCCACTGCGGTGGCCAGCTCCGCCTCGGGTTTTTCGTCCGTCGCCGTCACGTGCGCCCCGCGCCCCGCGCAGAACAGCGCCGACGCCACGCCCGTCCGCGCCAGCCCCACCACCAGCACTCTCTTCCCCTCGAGTTTGATCCCCGATTTCACTGTTTTTTCGTTTACGTTTAACTTTCCTTTTCAGCTCGTTTTTTTTGCCTGGCACATGTAGCGGCGGGCTTTAGCCCGGCTCATTCGCTACCTTAATTTCAAGGTGGTAAGCGCAAACATCGCAAACACAATCGCCACAATCCAGAACCTCACGATAATCTTCGACTCACTCCACCCGATTAATTCGAAGTGGTGGTGTATCGGCGCCATCTTGAAAATCCGTTTTCCTGTCAGCTTGAACGACGCCACCTGCAGAATCACGGAAATCGCTTCCAGCACGAACACGCCTCCGACGAAGATCAGCAGAATCTCCTGCTTGATCATCACCGCCACCGTGCCCAGCGCGCCGCCCAGCGACAGCGATCCCACGTCGCCCATAAACATTTCCGCGGGGTGCGCGTTGTACCAGAGAAATCCGATGGACGCGCCCACGATGGACCCGCAAAAAATTGTCAGCTCGCCGACCGCCGGCACGTGCCCGATGTCCAGGTAGTCCGCGAACTGCGCATGGCTCGTCACGTACGTCAGCACCGTAAACGCTCCCCCGGCAATCACCACGCACCCGATGGCCAGCCCATCCAGCCCGTCCGTCAGGTTCACCGCGTTCGACGAGCCCACGATCACCAGCACCAGAAACGCCAGAAACGGCAGAATCGCCACCGGCACCAGGTACGGATTATCAAGCAGCGGCTGGATCACCAGGTCCGGCCGCACGTTTTTGAAGAACGGCATGATCAGCTCGGACGAATACAGCCCGCTCGCGCGCAAGATCAGCAGCACGACGCCCACGCCGAACGCCGTCAGGATTTGCAGCAGGAGTTTCGTTTTCCCGGTCAGTCCCAGGCTGCGTTTGCGCACCACTTTGTTGTAGTCGTCCAGAAATCCGATGGCCGCGAACACCGCCGTGGCAAACAATCCAATCCACACGTACGCGTTCGTCAGGTTCGCCCACAACAGCGTCGGCACAGTAATCGCGATGACGATGAGGATTCCTCCCATCGTCGGCGTTCCCGCTTTCGCCTGATGACTTTCCGGCCCTTCTTCGCGGATGTACTGCCCGATCTGCATGGCGCGCAGCTTGCGCGTCATCCACGGCCCCAACACCAGGCACAGGAACATCGCCGTCAGGCTGGCCACCGCCGTGCGCACCGTGATGTACCGAAACACATTCAGCGGGCTGAAATACGGCTGCAAGACGTGGTAGAGGAGGTAGTACAGCATCTCAGTGCCTCCTCTCTTTGTCATCCTGAGCGAAGCGAAGGATCTCGCCGTTCCGCGGCGGTTGCGCCGCCTGCGCGAATTTCGCGCTCAGAGCGGCTACGATCCGTTCCATTTTTACTCCGCGCGAACCTTTCACCAGCAGCAAATCTCCCGGCTCAACGAACTCGCACAAAAACGTCGCCGCTTCTTCCGACGTGTCGAAAAATTTCATCCTCCCAGTTCGTCCGTCATCCTGAGTCCCGGCGCTTTTTGCCGGGACGAAGGATCTCTCCTGTTCCTCCGCCCCGCGCACAATCTCTTCCGCCATTCCCTGCACGCCGATAATCCACTCAATCCCTTTCGACGCCGCCAGCGCGCCCGCCTCGCGGTGCAGCCGCGCTGACTCCGCGCCCAGCTCCAGCATTTCTCCCGCCGCCAGTATTCGGCGCCGGTACCCCGGTGTCGCCGCCAGCAGCTCGACCATCGCCGCCAGCGCCACCGGGTTCGAGTTGTAGCTGTCGTTGATCACCGTAAAGCCGCTCTCGAATTTCAACACTTCCCCGCGCATCGCCGCCGGCCGCAGCGTCGCAAAAATTGTTTTCGCTTCCTCCGCGCTGACGCCCCACTCATTCGCCGCCGCCAGCGCCGCCAGCGCATTCATCACGTTGTGCCGTCCCGCCAGCGCCAATTCCAAGCGCGTTCGTGTAGCGCCGGGCTTCAGCCCGGCATTCTTCGTTCCGTCATGCTGAGCGGAGCGAAGCATCTCTCTTGTTTTCACCGCACTCTCCGCGCTTATCAGCAAATCAAACGCGCTCCCCTCCACTCCTCTGTCCTCAAAATTCTCCGCCCGAAAATCCGCGCCCGCACCGAACCCAAACGTCACCACTCTCCCTGCAAATCCCTCCGCGAATTTAATCACTCGCGCATCATCCGCATCCAGCACCGCCACCGTGGATTGTGCACCTGTAGCGCCGCGCTTTAGCCCGGCATCAGTTCCCTTGTCATCCTGAGCGAAGCGAAGGATCTCGTTCTTCGCATTGCGGCCTCGGGGTGGCGCCAAATT
>JAMCWK010000015.1 GCA_023481105.1 Acidobacteriota bacterium
GCCTGAATCGCAATTCCTGCCGCGTTGGCCGCTTCGAGCATCGGTTCGCGGTCCATCAACAGCGTGCGGCCAGCGTCAATCGCCAGCGCTGTAGCATTGGCGCGCTTCATCACTTCCATCGTGGGCAGGCCCACGACGGGCACATCGAAGCGCATGTCTTGCCTTGGCTTGCTCACTTTCACAACGACGAGCCGCTGGCCGCCGGCGATGCGCGCGGCGCGCTCGATGGTTTCGTCGGTGCCTTCCATAGCTTCGATGGCCACGCAGGCGCGGTCGCGAATGACGACGGTCTGCCCCAAGTCGAGCCCGGCAATGTGGCGCGCGATTCCGCGGCCGTACTCGATGTCCGCCGCTTCGCCGGCGTCCGGCGCGCGGCGCGTGAGCACGCCCGGCTCAGGCAGCAGCGGCTTCAAGAATGCTGTCGAGTCCACCAATTGCACGCCTTCTTCTTCGAGCACCTTAGCCACGGCGCCGATCAGCGAGTCCGTGTTTTTCGTTGCCAGCGACATCAGCAGCTTGGCCATTTTCCAGTCGGGCTTGATGGAGCTGAAGATTTTGTTGTGCTGCACCTGCCCGGCCATCACCGCGCGGGTGACGCGCTCTTTTTTCAGTAGGTCAATCGTGCCGCCGAGGTCGCCGAGGCTGACCCAGTGCAACCGTGGGGCTACGCGCTCCAGTTCCGGAAACGCCTCTTCCTTGATGGCCACCACAACCATCTGAATGCCCTGGCTGCGCGCGCCTTCCAGCACCAGAAACGGAAACTTTCCGTTCCCGGCAATCAGCGCCCATCGCTCCGCGGCTTGTGTGTGTGTGGACGATGCGACCACGAATGTTCCTTACTTGGTGAGCCCGCGCTCGGCCGTTTCAATGAAACGAATAAGTTCCGCGACGTCCACCGAGCCGTTCAGTTCGGCCTTCATCTTTTCGACGGCCTGAGTCGTATTCAGCTTGGAGCGCAGCAACAGCCGGAACGCTTTCTCGATGGCCTGAATGCGGTCTTTGGTGAACCCGCGGCGCTCGAGGCCCACGCTGTTCACGCCGTAGCATTTCGTTTCGCGCGGCGCGACCACTTTGGAAAACGGCGGCACGTCCTGCGTGATGACCGTATTCGCCGCAATGTAAGAATGCTTGCCGATGCGGCAGAACTGGTGCACCGGGCAAAACGCGCCCACCACCGCCCAGTCTTCCACGGTCACGTGCCCGGCGAGTGTGGCGCCATTGGTGAATACAGTGTAATCGCCAATCACGCAGTCGTGCGCGACGTGCGTGTAGGCCATGAACAGATTGTGGCTGCCAATGCGGGTCACGCCGCCACCCTTCGCCGTGCCGCGGTTCACGGTGACGAATTCGTGAAACACATTTTCGTCGCCGACCACCAGCTCCGTGCGCTCGCCTTTGTGGGTGAGGTCCTGCGGGTCGCCGCCGACCGAACAGAATGGGTGCACCACGTTACCCTTGCCCAGTCGCGCCGGGCCGCGCACCGCGGCGTGCGCATGGAGCATGCAGCCGTCGCCCAACTCGACTTCTTCGCCGACCACGGCGAACGCGCCGATGCGGACGTCCCGGCCCAAGCGGGCGGAAGACGCGACGACGGCACGGGCATCAATCTCACTCATTCGCGGTCCACCATCTTGCACATCAATGTAGCTTCGGCGGCCAGGTCGCCGTTCACCGACGCCTTGCCAGCCAGCTTGCAGAACGTGCTGCGCCAAGTGAGCACGTTGACTTCGATGCGCAACTGATCGCCGGGGACTACCGGGCGGCGGAAGCGTGCGTCGTCAATGGCCACAAAATAGAGAAGCTTCTTTTCCCGGTCGGCGACCTCCTGGAGCAGGAGCAACCCTCCGGTCTGCGCCATGGCTTCGACAATGAGCACACCGGGCATGATGGGCTTGCCGGGGAAATGGCCGCGGAAGAAATCCTCGTTAATGGTGACATTCTTGATGCCCACGATGGACTTCAGCCGCTCCATTTCCACGATTGCATCCACCAGAAGAAAAGGCGGGCGGTGGGGCAGAATCTTCTGGATGCCGTTGGTGTCGAGAATCATCGTCCATCCTCTCGTGGCGACGCTTGTGAAGCCACAGGCAACTGCTTTGGCGCGCGTTTTGGAGACTCCCGAAGCGTACAAGTATATGCGAATCCTCGGCTGGAGGAAACGCGTTGCCGCAAAGGCGTGCGATTGTTAGCATGGGCATCGCCATGATGCCCATGAAGGAGTTTCTGCGCCTCGCGCGCCGCCACCAGCCGGAATTCTTGCGCGTGCTGGAACGCCTGGTGCGCGCGGAATCCCCCAGCAACAACAAAGCCGCTGTGGACCGCTGCGGGCGCCTTTTTGCCACCGAATGGCGGCGCCGCGGCGCACGCTTGGAATTTTTCAAGCAGAAGCACCGCGGCGATCACCTGTTCGTAGATACGTGTCTCGGTCCGGCCCGGCCGCAAGGGCGGATACTGCTGTTGGGTCACATGGACACGGTGTACAACATCGGTACGCTTGAGAAAATGCCGTGGCGTGTGGCCGGTGGGCGCGCCCGCGGCCCGGGCGTGTTTGACATGAAGACCGGCCTGACGATCGCGCTCTTCGCCGTACAAATTCTGCGCGAACTGCGCATCACTCCAAAGAAGCGCGTGGTCTGCCTGTGGACGACGGACGAGGAAATCGGCAGCGAAAGCTCACGCAAGTGGATTGAACGCGAAGCGCGGCGCAGCGATGCAGTGCTGGTGCTTGAGCCAGCTTCGGGCCTTGATGGTCGTGTGAAAACCGGGCGCAAGGGCGTGGGAGAGGCAGAACTCGTCGTCACCGGGCGCGCGGCGCATGCCGGGCTCAACCCGGAAGCGGGCATCAACGCGGTGCACGAGCTGGCCCTGCAAATTGAAAAAATCATGCGCCTGAACGCCCCGCAGCGCGGCACGACGGTGAGCGTCAATGTAGTGGAGGGCGGCAGCCGGAGCAACGTCATCGCCGACCGCGCGCGGGCGCTGGTGGATTTGCGCGCAAAGACAATGGCTGAGGCGCGCGCAATCGAAAAGAGACTGCATGCGCTCAAACCGATTCTGCGCGGCGCGAAGCTCGAAATCCGCGGCGGGATCGGCCGTCCGCCCATGGAGCGCAAAGCCGCGGCCGCGCTGTATCGTCACGCGCAAGTGCTCGCGGACGACATGGGGATCGAGCTGGGCGAGTCGTTTGTGGGCGGCGGCCCTCCAAACAACTTCACCGCGGCGCTCGGCGTACCCACACTCGACGGCTTGGGCGGTGTCGGCGAAGGCGCGCACGCCTCGCACGAAAACATTCTCCTTCGCGCGCTCCCCGCGCGCGTGGCGCTGATTGCAGGATTGCTGGCTTCTTTGTAGGGCAGGCTTGTCGAGATGCTTTGATTACTGTCAGTAGGTCTTTTGCAGGTAACGGATCGTTTCTGCTTCGAGTTCGAGGTAGGACATGCGCAGGACGCTGCGCAGTGCCGCTGCCACGGAAGGCTCAGCGGCCAGGCGGTCGAGCAACCGCACGATGTCGCCCATGCCGTGTGCGCGCACCAGGTACTCCACCGCGGCGAGCGACCACGCGTAGGCAAACGTCGCGCCACCGCCGGAAAGTCCCAGCCACGAGCCTTCCAACGTGGCCAGCGAGACCCCTTTCTTCTCCGCGTAAAGCTGAATCATGTCGGCCGCGTATTCGCCGCTGCGCGCGCCTTCCAAATACTGGGCCACACCCTCGTTCAGCCACACCGGGCATTGCCCGCGAGTCTTCTGAAAGACGAAGGAATGGGTGAGCTCGTGCTTGAGCGTGGCGGAGAGTTCCGGCGTCATGCTGGTGAGGCCCTGCACCGGCACGCGGATGCGCCCATCGTTGAGAGCCCCCGCCCATCCCGGCGCGCGAGAGACATTGCGAAAGGCCTGGGCCGTGTACAAGATGACGCCGATGGAATCGCTGGGCGAAAAGCTGAGTTCGGATTCGATGACCGCGAAATGGTCTTCTAGGCGCTTCAGTACCTCACGCGCAAGTCCCGGCTCGGCTTCGCCGTCATAGCTCAGCTTGAAGTGGAAGGACTCGTTCTTTTTGAATTTTTCCTCGATTTCCAGGTCGCGCTCCGCTTTGAGCAGCGCTTGCTGCGTAGCCACATCTGGCCGTAGCTTGAAAGCGCGCCGGAATTCGCGCACGGCCAGCTCGATTTTGTTCATGCCGTAGTAGGCCCAACCCATCAGCCGGGCCACGTCGGCGTTGTCCGGGGCAGCCTGGTTGGCGGTCTCCAAGTAGGCAAGCGAATTGGTGAACTCGCTCTTGCGCAGGTGCAGGTGAGCAATGTTGAGCAGCGCACCGAGGTGTTTCGGCGCAAAGTCCAGCGCGCGGCGGTAGTGGCCGATAGCGGCATCCACGTCGCCGCCTTTCAGCTCAAACAGCGCTGCGGCGTTCAGCGCAGCCAGAACCCTGGCCACGGCCAGCGGCGAGCCGTTTTGTGCTTCGCTCTCCAGTTTCGCGAGGTAGTTGCGGTCGAGCGCGCCGTCCTTCACCGTGGCCCGCGCAACTTCCTCGTTGCCGTCGACCGCCATGGCCGCAGGCGCAGCGGCGGCCAGGTCTACTTTTTTGGAATCGTCGGAAGTGCCGCCGGAACCCCATGCGGAATCGCCGCCGCGTTCGATGCGTTGCACCGCGGATTTCGCAAAGCTCAAACGCCCCGAGGGGGTTTCGAAGTAAATCCGGTCGCCCTCTTCCACGACGTTGGTTGCAGAGATGCGGCGGCCGCTTTTGAGGACAATCGTGTCCGCCAGCACGGGCAGCGCCAGGACGCAAAGCAGAAATGCAAGTGTGAGGATGCGACGCACAACTGAATTCTACCAAACCTTCACAGCCGCGAGACACCGCTGCGTTGCGCGCCTTGCTCCCAGTTGCTACAGTGAGGAGCATGCGGGGAGCGCTTCGAGTTTTTGCGTGCATCGCATTGCTGGTCTCCACGGCGGCAACACAGCAATCCGCCGCGGAGGACCCGCGCGCGTTACTGCAAAGACTGAACGCGCTGCGCGTGAACGGGGAGGAAGTGTACCGCGTGCGCGAAATTTCCCTGCGACGTGACGCAGTGCGCATCGCGCTCGACGAGGGCAAGCTGGCATTCCTGGCCTCATTGGATGGCCACATCACCGGCGCTGTCTTCGCTGGGCAAGGCCGGGTAATTGTCGTTCCTCGCGATCCGGTGGAAAAGCGCTCCCTGGCGCGCTTTCTCGACGCGCCGCTGCTCGACGAATCCTTTTCTCGCGCCTACTTCCGCTTTACCGACAACACGGCCGAAGAGCTGCGCGCATCTTTCGACCGGGAAGGCACGCAGCCATTTGCCGAACTGACCTTCGCGGAAGACTGGAACCCGGTTGTGTCCAATTTGAATTCCGCGCATTCGCTGCGCATCCTAGCTGACTTTCTAGCCACGGAGCCGCAGACGTACTTTTACGCGGGGATCGCCGGGGACACCTCCGGCTCGTTCGACGTGCTAGTGGACAACCGTCGTGAGGAACAGATCCTGATTGGCCAGACACTCTTTTCCGAAGGAGTGCGCTTCTACGATACGTGGGCCTCGTTTTCCCGTGTGACGGGACCCGGACCCGCGCCGCCGTTTTTGCCACTCGGTTATGCGGTCGAAACGACCATTGATGCCGCTCGCACGCTGGAAGGCGCCGCCACGGTGCAGTTGAAGAGCGCGCGGGGCGGCGAGCGGATTGTTCCGCTGGAGATGTCCCGGCGGCTCGTCGTCAGCGAAGTCTCCGACGAGGCCGGGGTCCCACTGCCGTTTTTTCAAAACGAAGAAGTGTCGCCGGAGGAGGTTTTACTGCGCGGCAATGACGCAGTTTTCGTCGTCTTGCCGAGGGCTGCGACACCGGGGGCGACACTTCGTCTTCGCATCACCTATCGCGGAAGCGTCATCAGCGACGCCGGCAATGGTGTGCTGTTCGTCGGCGAGCGCGGGAGTTGGTACCCGCACACTTCCGGCGCGGCGAGCTTCGTGCCGTTCGAACTCACTTTCCGCTGGCCGGGACGCTTGACGCTGGTGGCCACTGGAAAAAAGCTTGAGGAGCGCGAACAGGGCGAGTGGCGCGTGGGCAGGTGGAAATCCGAAAAGCCCATCCCTGTGGCCGGGTTTAACCTGGGCGAATACGTCTCGGGCCGGGTAGAAACGGACACCTGGAAAATTGATCTCTTCGCAAACCGCCAGCTCGAGCAGGCCGTACTGGATCGCTTCAACAGGGCTGTGGCGGAAGGGCCAGTGCGCAAGCGCAGCGGCGTACCGCTTCCGCAGCGAATCATCTGGCCCGACCCACCACCCAGCCCGGCAGCGCTGATGAGTGAGGTTGGAGAGCGGCTCGCCGACGCCATCCGCTTCTACGAAAAACGCCTGGGGCCATTCCCCTTCGAACGGCTGGCGGTGGCGCAGATCCCCGGCTCATTCGGGCAGGGTTGGCCGGGGCTGCTCTATCTCTCTACGCTGTCCTTTCTCACGCCCACGGATCAGAGCCGCGTCGGCATCGGCAAACGAACGCAGGAGCAGTTCACCGAGTTGGTGCCGATCCACGAGCTGGCCCACCAATGGTGGGGCAACGTAGTGGGCTGGGAGAGTTATCGCGACCAGTGGATTCAGGAGGGGCTGGCCAATTATTTGGCGCTGCTGTTCGCGGACAACCAGAAGCCGGGAGAATTGACGGCATGGCTGGAAACCTATCGAAACGAGCTGACGGTCACGCGAAACTCCGGCGGCGAATCACAGAATGAGCTGGGTCCACTGGCGCTGGGCTACCGCCTGCGATCGTCGAAGTCTCCGCGCGCGTACGCGCAGGTCATCTATCCGAAGGCATCCTGGGCCTTTCACATGTTGCGTATGCTGCTGCGCCAGGCCGGTGCGCCGCCGGTGGCCAAGAAAGCCGGCGCCACCAAGAGCCCGGATTCGTCCAGAGATCCTGACGAGCGTTTCGAAAAGCTCTTGCAGGCGCTTTTGGTCAACTATCGCCACCGTGCGCTGACTACCGAGGCCCTGCAACGCGAAGTCGAAAAAGTGATGACACCGGAGATGGATCTCGAAGGAAGCAAGAAAACGCCAGGACGGCCCGGCGCAATGGACTGGTTCTTCGACCAGTGGGTGCGCGACACGGGCATTCCGAAATATGCGATAGTGTTCGACGTGAAGCCGGCGGGAGAAAGGTTTATCGTGCGCGGCAAACTGAAGCAGACGGGCGTTCCGGCGTCGTTCATCGCGCCGGTGCCCATATATGAGCCGCGCGCGCTCGGCGGAAAGCCGGTCCTGCTGGGCGTCGTGGTCACTAATGGCGAAGAAACACCGTTCCAATTCACCGTGCGTTCCGCCCCCAAGAAGCTGCTGATTGACCCCAACCTCACCTTACTTTGTCTGGTGGAGTAGTCCTGGGTTCGCAGGGGAACACCAAGCAGCCCCCACCAATCGCTTCGATTATGGTAGGATTTCTCGTTTGCATTCATCTCCAGGAGCTCAAGAGTGGCGCAGCATATTAGCCGGAAGGAACTGAAGCAGGACAAAATTGCCGAAACTCTGGTGCACGGCGTCGAAGCGGTGGAGTCGCACCAACGAATGGCGTGGATCGTTGGCGGTACGGTGCTGTTCATAGTGCTAGCCGTGTTTGGCTGGCGCTTCTACAGCGAGCAGCAGACAGTGAAGGCCACGGCTGCGCTGGACGAAGCCATGAAGACCTTTAGCGCCCGCATCCGCGCGGCCGGCGAGCCGGAAGAGCCGGGTGAAATCACCTACGTCGAAGACAAATTCAAGTACATGGACGCGGCCAAGAAATTTGCCGCTGTCGCGGACAAGTATTCCCTGACGCGGCCCGGGCAAACGGCGCGCTACTACGCCGGCCTGAGCTACGTGGAGGTGGGCAATTTCGCCGAGGCCAAGAAGTGGCTCTCGCAGGTGGAAAGCGGCCGCGACGCCGAGATGGCCGCGCTGGCGCGCTTCCAGCTTGCCAAGGTCAGCGCGCAGACCGGCGCCGACGCCGAGGCGGTGAAGCTCTATCAAGCGCTGATCGCCAAGCCCACGCTGATGATGCCCAAACAAGTCTCCATGATGGCGCTGGCCGATTACTACGCGCAAAAAAACTCGTCGGAAGCCGTCAAGCTCTATACCCAGATTAAGGCGGAATTTCCGGACACCGCCGCCTCCGACCAGGCCGAGCAGCGCCTCCTCGAACTCAAGCCTAAATCGTAGAATTCCTTTTCGGCCGGCGCCCGCCGGGGTGTGCGCGCGATTTCCGCTTGAGCAAACGGACAGTCTCCTCTCTACCCAAATCGCGGCCTGCGCCATACAATGGCGCTCATGGCGCTGGCAGCCTATGCCATGCAGGAATCCGCGTCGCGCGGGCGGCGGCACCCCGAGCCGGCACACGCCTACCGCAGCGCCTACGCGCGCGACCGCGACCGCGTCATTCACTCCCGCGCTTTTCGCCGCCTGGAATCGAAGACGCAAGTCTTCACCACGCGTTATTCCGACCACTTCCGCAACCGCCTGACGCACACGCTGGAAGTGGCGCAAATTGCGCGCACGGCGGCCGGCGCGTTGGGACTGAATACGGAACTCGTCGAAGCCCTCGCGCTGGTGCACGACATCGGTCACCCGCCGTTCGGCCACGCGGGGGAAAGCTGTCTGGACGGGCTGATGCGCGAGCACCCGCCCGGGGCGGGCTTCGACCACAACCTGCACGCCCTGCGCACCGTGGAGCAGTTTGAGCAGCGCTATCTCGATTTCCCCGGGCTGAATCTCACCTTCGAAGTGCGCGAGGGCATCATCAAGCACTCGCGCGAATACTCTGCCGAGGAATTTCCAGAATTGGCCGAGTATTCGCTCAGCCTGCGGCCTCCTCTGGAAGCGCAGTTAATCGACTTGGTGGACGAAATCGCTTACAACATCGCGGACCTCGACGACGGCTTCGAGGCGCGTCTGCTCGATCTGCCGGTAATCCTCGCAGAAGTGCCGCTGTTCTCAGAGATGTACAAGGAGGTGGACCGCATCTATCCCGTCGCGCGGACCAAACTGAAATTCAACGAAGCTAACAAGCGCGCGCTCGACCGCCTGGTGACCGACCTGATCGAGCACACACGCACGCAGCTCGCGGCCAGCGGCGTGTACGGCGTAGAGGATGTGCGGCGCTACTCGCGACGTCTGGCCAGCTTTTCGCCGGAAGGCACGCGGCACAACATCGCCTGGAAAAAGTTCTTGCTGGCGCACCTCTACGAATCGCCGGCCATTAATGAGGAACGCGATGCCTGTGTCGCGGCACTGGGAGAGCTCTTTCGCTTCTACCTGGAGCACCCGGAAAAAATGCCCCAGTTTTATTTCCAGCAGGCACAGAGCGAGCCCCGGCACCGCGTGGTGTGCGACTACGTCGCCGGCATGACCGATCATTTCCTCCTCCGCCAGCACCGCGAATTGATCGGCGGCAAGACCGAATAGCAGACGCTGGCCGCCTTACCCAGCATTTTGTAGCCGCACCGCCTCCCGCTGGTGTGCGGCCACGCACTCACGGCGCGCTAATCCTTGCGCAGCGTGCAGGCTGCGCTTCCTTGACAATGATTGACCCGCCCGTATAATCGTTCTTCGCGGAAAATGCGGCCTTTTGCAGCCTCGGCCGCAGATTTCGCGAGTTTGCGGGATCCGTCGAAACGGAACTGACAGAATGTTTCTTGACATCAAAGAACTGGCCGTCCGGAAGGCGCGGATACAAAAGACGTATCCGGCCGGGACGATTGATTTCCACTCCAGCGAGTTCCGCCAGGTGGACCCCCTGGAGGTTCGGGCCACCGCCGAGCTGCTCGACGGCCAAATCCGCATCTCCGGCCACCTGCATACGCGGATTGAGCTGGTGTGCTCGCGCTGCCTGGAAACGGTGGTGGAAGAAGTCAGCCGTGATTATGACCTCTTTTACCAGCCGGCAACGACGATCGCGCAAGAAGAAAAAGTCCACTTGAAGTCGGACGACACCGAAATCGGATTCTTCCAGGGTGACGGCCTGTTTCTGGCCGACGTGCTGGCTGAGCAGGTAAACCTTGCGATTCCCATGAAGGTGATTTGCCGCAGCGACTGCCGGGGCCTGTGCCCGCACTGCGGCATGAATCTGAATAGCGAAGAGTGCCGCTGCGAAATCCAGAAGACCGACCCGCGTCTCGCACCGCTGGCGCGCTTCAAGCAGGACTGGTCCAAGAAACAATAGCCATCGAATTCTCAAACCGCTAGACTGGCTCGACGCGAAACCAGCCAGCAGCAAGGAGTCTGTGTATGCCCAATCCGAAACGACGTCACTCCAAGCGGCGCAAGAACCAGCGCCGCGCGCACGACGCGCTCACAGCGCCGACGCTTTCCGAATGCCCGCAGTGCCACCAGATGAAGATGCCCCACCAGGCCTGTCCGGAGTGCGGGTACTACAAGGGGCGCGAAGTGGTTGACACCTCGTCCTGAACGTCCTAAGTTCACGGGCTATCTTTCCGGGCGTCCCTGGACTTACCGGGACGCATTCCTCCAACCGGAGCGTAGATGATCACCATCGCTCTTGACGCCATGGGCGGCGACTCCGCCCCGCGGGCCGAAGTAGAAGGCGCCATCCTCGCTGCGCGCGAGCTTGGTGTGCGCGTGCTTCTGGTCGGCCAGCAAGAGGCCGTGAAGCGCGAACTGGCCAAGCACACGCATCGGGGCCTGCCGATCGAGGTCGTCCACGCCAGCGAAGTCATCGCCATGGACGAGTCGCCGGTGACGGCTTTCCGCAAGAAGAAGGACAGCTCCGTGCACGTGGCAGCGCGGCTGGTGAAGAGCGGCGAGGCGGACGGCTTTGTCAGCGCGGGCAACACCGGTGCGGTGATGGCGGCGGCGCACTTCATCCTCGGCACGCTGCCCAGCGTGGATCGTCCGGCGCTGGCGGCGCCCTTCCCCACCACGCGCGGCGGCGTTTCCGTGATGCTCGACGTGGGCGCCAACGTGGATTCCAAGCCCGTGCACCTGGAACAGTTCGCCATTATGGGGGAAATCTATCACCGCGTGTTGTTCGGCACGCGCCGCCCCACGGTGGGGCTGCTCTCCATCGGCGAAGAGGAAATGAAAGGCAACGAGCTGACCCGCGATGCGCACAACCGGTTGAAGCACATGCTGCTGAACTTTGTAGGCAACATCGAAGGGCGGGATGTCTTCGCCGGCGACGCGGACGTGATCGTATGCGACGGCTTCATCGGCAACGTCGCGCTGAAAATCAGCGAAGGTCTTGTGGAGCACATCGCCGCCACGTTGAAAGAAGCGCTAAACAGCACGCTGGCCTCGCAGGTGGGCTACGTCTTCGCGCGCAAAGCCTTTGCCAAGTTCAAGAAGAAGCTGGATTACTCGGAGTACGGTGGTGCGCCGTTGCTGGGCGTGCGCGGAGTCACCATCATCGGTCACGGCCGCTCGAATGCAAACGCCATCAAAAACGCCATCCGTGTAGCAGCGGAGTTGAGCCGCGCGAAACTGAACGAGAAAATCGAACAAGAACTTTCCGAAGTGGGAGCGGACGCAAAGCGTTAAGCGTCGCGCACCAGGATAGCTTCCGCGGCGGAGAGTTCCGCCCGGTGGAATCGAGCAATCGCATGGGAAAACTGGCATTTCTCTTTCCAGGACAGGCTTCGCAATATCCCGGCATGGGCAAGGACCTCGCCGAGAAGTTTGGAGTGTCCCGCGCCGTGTTCGAAGAAGCCGACCAGGCACTGGGCGTGGCCATTTCTCGGATCTGCTTTGAAGGTACGGAAGATGAGCTGAAGCTCACCGAAAACACGCAGCCGGCCATCCTGACCGTGAGTGTAGCGGCGCTGCGCGCCTTGCAGGAAAAAGGAATCTCGCCGGATTATGTGGCGGGACACAGCCTGGGCGAGTATTCCGCCAACGTGGCGGCCGGCACGCTGGAGTTTGCAGACGCGGTGCGCTTGGTGCGCAAGCGCGGCAAGTACATGCAGGAAGCCGTGCCAGCCGGCGAAGGGGCCATGGCCGCCATCCTCGGCCTGGCGGCTGCGCAGATTGACGGCATCTGCAAAAAGGCTGCAGAGGGCGGAATCGTCTCCGCGGCGAATCTGAACTCACCGGAGCAGACCGTCATCTCCGGGCACGCCGCGGCGGTCAAGCGCGCTGTGGAGCTGGCTTCGCAGGCCGGCGCCAAGCGGGCGGTTATACTCGCCGTTTCTGCACCTTTCCACAGCGAATTGATGTCGCCGGCGCAGCAGCGGCTCGAAGTGGACCTGCGGCAAACGACATTCCGCGACCCGCGCTGCCCGCTGGTGAACAATGCCGATGCGGATCTGATCGAAAAAGGCGAGGAAGCGCGCGACGCGCTGATCCGGCAGGTCTGCTTGCCCGTGCGCTGGGAAGAGTCGGTGCGAGAACTCCTCGCACAAGGCGTGACAACTTTCATCGAGGTCGGCCCCGGAAAAGTGCTGAGTGGTTTGCTGCGGCAAATTGACCGCTCGGTGCACTGCCTGAACGTTGAGGACGAAAAGAGTCTGGCCGCGGCCGTGGAAAAACTGACTCAGGCCCGCGGCGAAACCGAATGAAATCGTAGGGGCGGACCTGAGTGTTCGCCCTGCAAGAATCATGTTCAGCCTGAAAGACAAAGTCGCATTGGTGACCGGCGCGTCGCAAGGCATTGGGCGCGTGACCGCGATGGCTCTCGCCGAGGCCGGCGCCAGAGTCGCTGCGGCTGCGCGCAATGCGGAAAAGCTGAATGCTGTGGTGGCGGAAATCAACCAAGCAGGCGGCGTAGCCTTGGCCGTACCCATGGACGTGGCCGACGGCGAGCAAGTCAAGGCTGGCGTCAAACAAGTGCTCGAGAAATTCGGCAAGCTCAACATCCTGGTGAACAACGCCGCCATCACTCGCGACGGTCTGGCGCTGCGCATGAAGCTGGAGGACTGGGACGCGGTCATCCGCACGAACCTGACCGGCGCGCACTTGTGCACGCAGCAAGCGCTGGGCCCGATGATTCGGCAGCGCTGGGGGCGGATCATCAACGTCACATCGGTGGTGGCGCAAACAGGCAATGCCGGCCAAGCCAACTATGTGGCGGCCAAGGCCGGGCTGATTGGCCTGACCAAAGCCATCGCCGTGGAGATTGCCTCGCGCAATATCACAGTCAACGCGGTCGCGCCCGGCTTTATTGCTACGCCGATGACTGATCCCCTTCCCGACAAAGTGAAGCAAGAGATGTTGGGAAAGATTCCGCTGGGGCGCATGGGCACGGACCGCGACGTCGCCGCCGCCATCGTATTTCTCGCAAGCGAAGAGGCCGGCTACATCACTGGCCACGTGCTCGACGTCAATGGCGGGATGTACATGGCGTAGGCCGCGGTTGACCAATAGGGACGCCGCGTCTAGAATGGGCGGGTTATTTTGAGAGCTTAAATTTCGAAGCTGGGCCCGAAGCCGGAGCAGCAAACGAGATTACCGGAGGAAACAGGATGGCCAGTGTTGAAGAACGCGTAAAACAAATCATCGTGGAGCAACTGGGCGTGGACGAAGCGGAAGTCACCCCCACCGCCTCGTTTGTGGACGACCTGGGCGCGGATTCGCTCGACGTCGTCGAGCTGACCATGGCCTTTGAGGAAGCCTTCGGGATCGAAATCCCCGACGAGGATGCCGAGAAGATCGCCACCGTCAAGGCCGCCATCGAGTACATCGAGAAACACTCTGCGGCAAAGAAGTAAGCCAGCAGCCCCCGCAGGAGAAAACCAATCGTGAGCCGCCGCGTTGTGGTCACCGGAGTCGGTCTTGTGTGCGGATGCGGGATCGGCACCGAGGAAGTCTGGAAGAACATTGTCGCCGGCAAAAGCGGCATCGGCCCCATTACCCTGTTCGACGCCTCCCAGCATGACTGCCGCATCGCGGGCGAAGTGAAGAACTTCGACCCGGGCGTCTGGGTGGAGAAAAAAGAACAGAAAAAGATGGGCCGGTTTATCTCGTTAGCCATTGCCGCGTCCGAAATCGCCGTGCAGATGGCCGGGCTGAAAATCAGCAGCGACGAGGAAGCCGATCGCACTGGTGTCTATATCGGTTCCGGCATCGGTGGCTTCGAAGTGATCGAGCGTGAGCACAGCAAAATGGTGCAGGGCGGCCCCGGCCGCATCTCTCCGTTCTTCATTCCAGCGACCATTGTCAACCTGGCTGCGGGGCACGTTTCCATCCGCACCGGTGCGCGCGGGCCGAACTCCGCCACCGCGACGGCTTGCTCCGCTTCCGCGCACGCCATCGGCGACGCTTTCAAAATCATCCAGCGCGGTAACGCCGACGCGATGATCTGCGGGGGCGCGGAAGGCGCCATCACAGCGTTGAGCGTGGGCGGATTTGCGGCCATGAGGGCGCTCTCCACGCGCAATGCCGAACCGGAGCGCGCCAGCCGCCCCTTTGACGCACAGCGCGACGGCTTCGTGGTTGGCGAAGGCTCCGGCATCCTGATTCTCGAATCGCTGGAGCACGCCGAAAAGCGCGGCGCTCCGCCCATCGCCGAGATCGTCGGCTACGGAATGTCCGGCGATGCGTTCCACATCACGCAGCCTGCCGAAGAAGGCGCCGGAGCGTACCGCGTGATGATGGCCACATTGCGCGACGCCGGGGTATCCGCCGATGTGGTGGATTACGTGAACGCACACGGCACCTCGACACCTATCGGCGACGCCATCGAAACCACCGCCGTGAAGCGCGTGTTCGGTGAGCGCGCCAAAAAGGTTGCGGTCAGCTCAACGAAGTCCATGACCGGGCATCTGCTGGGCGGCGCCGGCGGACTCGAGGCCGGCATCAGCGTTCTGGCGCTGCGTGACCAGGTCCTGCCGCCAACCATCAACTACGAAAATCCCGATCCAGCTTGCGACTTGGATTACGTGCCGAATGTTTCGCGCAAGGCCACGGTCAATTATGCGCTGTCGAATTCGTTTGGCTTCGGCGGCACCAACGCTGCATTGCTGTTCAAACGTTGGGAAGGAAAGTAGGCAATAAAGGTGCACTCGCCCGTGCGCCCATCGTTTTTCCCGCCGCACCCGTCGGAGGAACCCGTGAACATTGCCGTCTGCATCAAACAAGTCCCTGCCAAAGACGCGCCGCTGCAAATTCCCGAAGGCAGCGCGTGGATTCGCGAAACCGACATCGGCTTCGAGACTAATGAGCCCGACGGCTACGCGCTGGAAGAAGCGCTGCGCCTGAAGGAAAAGCACGGCGGTGAGGTCGTGGCGATTTCCATGGGCCCCGAGCGCGTCAAGCAGACCATCAAGGAAGCCATGGCCAAAGGAGCGGACCGCGGCATCCACGTGGTGGACGACAAATTCTTCCAGCTTGACCCGCTGGGTTCGGCGCGTTCGCTGGCCGCCGCCATTCAGAAAGAGAATTTCGATCTCGTCCTCACCGGCTTGCAGAGCGACGACCACGGCTTTGGCCAGACCGGCGTGCTGCTTGCCGAGCTGCTCGGGCTGCCGCACGCCACCATCATCATGCAGATTGAAGTGAATGGCGCGCGCATGAAGCTGAAGCGCGAACTGGAGGCCGGCTGGTTCCAGTGGATGGAGGTGCCGCTGCCCGCCGTGCTCAGCATTCAGTCCGGCATCAACAAGCCGCGCTACGCCACGCTGAAGGGCATCATGGCCGCCAAGAAAAAGGAAATTAACAGCATCCCGCGCGAATCGCTGGGCGTGGACGCAACTCCAACGCAAAAGCTCGAGCGCATCTACGTGCCCACAAAAACAAAAAAGACTGAAATGCTCACTGGCACGGCCAAGGAATCCGCCGCCAAGCTGGTGGAAAAACTCAAGCACGAAGCACGGGTTTTGTAGCGTCGAACCGTGTAGCCCGCCTCTTCAGAGGCGGGGACTTACCGAGCACTCAAAGAGGCCGACATGAAGATCCTAGTCATCACTGAACAGCGCGACGCAACTTGGAACAAGGTGAGCTTCGAGACACTTGTTGCCGCGCAACAGATTGCCGCGCAAGCCGGCGGAAAACTTGTGGCAGCGGTCATGGGCAAGGGCGTGGCTGCATTGGCCAGCGAACTGGCGGCGAAGAAAGTGGACGAAGTACTGCTCGTCGAGCACGACCTGCTCGAAAAATACACCGCCGACGGTTACACGCACGCGCTGAAGCAAGTCATCGCGCAGACCCAGCCGGACCTGGTGCTGCTGCCGCACACCTATCAGGTTCGTGACTTCGCTCCCAAGCTGGCTGCGGCGCTTGGTAAAGGAATGGTCGGCGACTGCATCGGCTGCCGCTACGAAAGCGGGAAACTTGTATTTGTGCGGCAAATGTTCCAGGGCAAAACCGCCGCCGACGTCACCTTCCAGGGCGCGGCACCGTGGTTCGCCACATTTCAGGCCGGCGCGTTTCGTGCGGACCAGTTGCAGGACAGCACAACGAAGGCGCCGGTCAACAGCGTGACCGTGGACTTGAAGCCGGAAAACATCCGCACCGTGCCACTGGAGTTGTTCCGCGAAGCGAAGCAGGCAGTGGATCTGACACAAGCGCCGATCATTGTCGCCATCGGCCGCGGGATCAAGGAGCAGAAGAATTTGCCGTTGGTGGAAAATCTCGCGAAAGTGCTCGGCGGAGAAATCGCCGCCTCGCGTCCCATTTGCGACGAAGGCTGGCTGCCCATGGATCGGCAAATCGGCAGCTCGGGACAAACGGTCGCGCCAAAGCTGTACATCGCGTTGGGCATCAGCGGCGCTATTCAGCATGTCGTGGGGATGAAAGGCTCGCGCACCGTCGTCGCTGTAAACAAGGACGCCAACGCACCCATTTTTGAAGTCGCGGACTATGGCATCGTCGGCGATCTGTTTGAAGTTGTCCCCGCCCTCGCCGAAGAGCTGGAAAAAGCAAAGTCTGCGTGAGGAAATGGTTACTGCGGCAGGCCGATGCGTTTGATGAGTTCTTGGACCTTAGGCTCAGTGCGCAGCGCGTCGAAGCACGGATCCACTTTCAGAGCGACGAGCCGGCTATCGTGCTCGTCAAAAGCTCTCTGCAGCCATTCCAGTGCCGGGGCTTTTTCGCCCAGCCGCGCGTGCGATTGCGCGATGCTGTAAGGCGAAACGTAGCGATCTTTCGCCACCTGCTTCATGCCTTCCATCCAATCCCGCAGCAGGCCCTGATAGCCAGTGGTTGCGAAATCGGTTTCGAGCGATGCAGCGAGTTCGGGATTGCCGGAAAGCGTCAATGCTTTCTGCCATTCCCCAAGCGCCTCGCGAGTCATTCCGCGCTGCGCAAAAACAATCTCCAGAGTGCGTCGCGCAGGTGCGAAATTGGGATCCAGCGCCAGCGTCTTCTGGAGCTGCTGCGTCGCGCGTTCGTTCTCGTGCCGCACGAAGTAAAACCACCCCAGGGTGGCATTGATCATCGGCGATTGGCTATCGAGTTCCTGCGCGCGCTGGAGTTTTTGCCCCGCCTCCTCGAAGCGTCCCATCTTGGCGAGGAATTCGCCGTACCAGTGATGGGCCACAGCCGAGCTGGGATTCAGTTGAATGGCCCGCTGGAATTCTTTTTCTGCGCCGGGCCAATCCCAATCAAAAAGTTCTTTCACCAACGCCGCGGAGGTATGCCCCTCGGCCAGCGATGCGTCCTTGGCTAGCGCGGAGCCAGCCGCCTCCTTGGCCTTGGGCCAGGCTTCCTTCGACGAGACGTAGCCCAGGTCGCTCAGCAGGATGTAACTGTCCGCGAGTCCCGTGTAGGCCACGGCGAAGCTGGAATCTTTCTCCACCGCCGTCTGGTAATTTTCGATGGCTTTCTTAAAGCCGGCTTCGGTCCAGCGATTCCAGTTGTACAGCCCCTTCAAGTAGAGTTGGTACGCTTCGGCGTTGGCGGTGGAGCGTTTCGTGACGCGTTTTTCTTCCGCGTTCACCAGCCGGCTGCTCAGCTTCTCGTACATGTCCCGCGCGATTTCTTCCTGCACGGTAAGGAGGTCGGCCAGTTTGCGGTTGTACTGTTCGCCCCAGAGCAGGCGGCCGTCGCGCGTGTCCACCAACTCTACGCTGATGGAAAGCGTGTCGCCGCGTTGCACCAATCGCCCGGCCAGAACCGCGTGCACACTTAGCGCTTTGCCGACAGCTTGCGGGTCGGCCTCTTTTCCCTTGTAACGGAAGACGGCGCTGCGCGACATCACCTTTAAGCTGGGCGACTGCGAAAGGCTGTTAATCAGGCTTTCCGTGATGCCATCGCTCAAGTATTCGGTCTGCGGGTCGTTGGTGGAGTTGACAAATGGAAGCACGGCCAGTGAATCGATAACGTCGCTGCCGCGCAACACCAAGTACCCGCCGACGGCCGCGGCCACCAACACCACCGCTGCGGCTGCCGCCAAAATCGCTTTTTGCTTCCACCATGGCTGCGCAGCAGCTCGTGTTGCGATGGTCCCGCCGCTTTCGGCAATCACGCGCGCCGACTGCGTTTCGCGCCGCAAGCGCTTTAGGTCCGCGCGAAGTTCTGCGGCGCTCTGGTATCGCATTTCGCGGTCTTTTTCGAGGCACTTCAGAATCACCTCGTCCAAGCGCGGTGGCAGCTCGGGATTCAGTCGAGCGGGAAGCGGCGGCACTTTGTTCAGGATAGCGTCAAACAGTACGCCGGATGTGTTTCCAGAAAAAGCCTGCCGGCCAGTGGACATCTCATAGAGCACCACACCAACGCTGAAGAGGTCGCTGCGCGCGTCGAGTTCCTTCCCGCGCACCTGCTCGGGCGACATGTAGGCGACCGTGCCCATGGTCACGCCGGAACTGGTGAGATGCTCGCCGACGGCAGCAGTGACGGCCGCTGAAACGCTTGCAGTGTGCGAGTGTTTGTCCTTCTTCGTCTGCTTGGCCAGGCCGAAGTCAAGAATCTTGGCCTGCCCGCGCGGATTCACAAATACGTTGGCCGGCTTGATGTCCCGGTGCACGATGCCCTTGCTGTGCGCGGCATCCAACGCGTCAGCGATTTGGATGCCCAGCTCGAGGATGTGCTCGGTATCCAGCGGTCCTTGCGCAATCAGGTCCTTCAGGTTTTGGCCTTCCAGCAACTCCATAGCGATGAAGCGCTGGCCTTCGAACTCCTCAATGTCGTAAATCGTGCAAATGTTGGGGTGGTTCAGCGAAGAGGCGGCGCGCGCTTCACGCTCGAAGCGTTCCAGCGCGATGGGATCTTTGGCCAGTTCGTCGGGGAGGAACTTCAGCGCCACTTCGCGGCCGAGCTTGCTGTCCTCGGCTTTGTACACCACGCCCATGCCGCCGCCACCGAGGTTATCCACGACACGGTACTGCCCTATGGTCTTGCCAATCATGAAGGAGGAATGCGCGGAGACATCTTAGGCAGCAAGCGCAGTTTAGTCAACGCAAGATGCATTTGTTATCCGCGCGCTCAACGCAACGGATAGCCGGCCTCGCCGGGCAGCTTGCCGTCCACACGCACTACTTTCACGCCGCTCCCCACCTGCTTCGCGTCCACGAACGAAATGGCGCCCGGCAGCGTGGCGACGAGCTGGTTTGCCATGTCCGGTGAATAGACCAGCTTGGGTGCGGAGACCGATTCCGCGCGGAAAATCTTGGCCACCCAATACTGGCGGAACTGCGCTTCGGTCATTTGATAGATCACTTTCAGCACCACGTCGCGCTCGCGCGCCACGGGCGCGCGCACCAGTAACACGACGGGCAGGTCGCTGCTCCAGTATTGTTTTTCGCCGCGGAAGATCTTGCGCACATCGGCGAGTGTGAGGTTGCTGACCGGCGTGCTGGCGTGGACCACGATGGCCACATCCCCGAATGCACCGGTCTGCGCCGCCAGCGGCATCTGCAACAATGTCGCGAGCACGCCGCCAAGCATTATCAGGAAGAGCCGCTTCATATTTGTTTGTTTCATCGGTTCTCTCCCTTAGAAGGTGAAGCTTGTCTGCAAGAACAAGCCATTAATGTGCGGCTGCCCGGGGCCCTTCTTGGTGTTGCGGTATTCGCTTTTGAACGCCGCGTAATCGGAAATGTCCCAGCGCAGGCCCACGGTGGAACTCATGAAATCGGTGATGCCCAGCACGGTCTCCGTAGCCGGACGGTTGATATAATCGAAACGATAGTATGGTTTCCATTTCTTTTCGGCAAACGGCAGCCGGTAAGCAAGCTGCACGTAGAACGCCTGCGTGTTGAATTTCCGGCTGGTGTTCACGTCGAAGTGGTGCACGTTGGAAAACTCCGCTAGGAACTCCGGCGTCTCGTGCGTCCAGGCCAGGTACGCCGAGCTGATCCATTCATTGAAGCGCTGGCCGGCTGCGGGGGAAAGCTTGTCGCGATAAATCGTGCCCCCAAATTGCAGCCCATACGGCTTAGCGGGCCGCGAGTTCAAATTGATCAGCCAGGCGCGATTGTTGTTCACGTCGCCGGCGTCGCCGCCGCGGCTGATGGTGGCGCCGCGACCGTTGCCTACGCCGACGCTGTAGGTTAGGCCGGCGCTTCCACTTCGGACGTCACCTTCGCTCAGAAAGCCAATGAAGTGCACGGGAAGCAGCCGACTGCCGAACTTGATCATCTCCGGACGGCTGATGGTGGTCTGAAGCCAGGCGCCGTGATGGAACGCGGTGTTCCAGTAGCTTACCGGCGTGTGGTACCTCCCGAAAGAAAGCTTGAAGTAATCGTTGCGGTCATAGCGGATGATGGAGCGCTCCACCTCCACATTGTAGCCGGTGGCTGTGGCCGTGAAGCTTATCTCGCCGAAGTAGCTCACCTTTTTCGACAGCGGCGAAGCCATGTGCAGCACAAGCTGGCCGAGGTTAAAGCCGCTGTTCACGTTGCTTTCGTTCGTTGCGGAAAAGACGACGTCAGCAAATCCGGAAATCTTCAGCGAAGGAAAAACGGCCTCCTGCGACGGAGCGTTCCCCTGCCCCATGCCGGGATGATTCATCCCTCTTTGCCCGCTCGGTGCCGGAGGCGCAGCTTTTTCTGTGACCGCAGCGGGAGCAATGGCCTCAGCGGAAGGCACGGCAATGGCCGCGGGCTTCCGTGCCTCCAACTCGGCAATGCGCTCCTCGAGTCGCGCCATGCGCTCGAGCAGCGCCTTAATCAACGCCGTTTGTTCATCCGCGGGCTTGCCGCCGCTCGCCGGTGATGAGGGATCGGAAGGCGAAGCGGACTGTGCGGCCACGGTGCTCGAGACGCACAGCAACACAATCAGCATCAGCAGAAAGCGACGCATGGAATTCCTCCTCGTCGTCAGAAAAACTGCATATGAATGAGTGGTGAAATTGCCCGAGCCAGAGAGAGACTACTCGCCTTGGCGCTCGCGGTCAATAAATCTCGACTGCGAAGTTGGCAGTCAATTAGAATGGCCGAGCCATGGCCGAACGCGAACAACTCGAAGCGGACGTACTTATCGTCGGCGCGGGGCCAGCGGGGCTGGCCTGCGCACTGCATTTATCGAATCTGATTCAGCAGCATAACCAATCGGGCTCGAAACCTGCCCTCTCCACCGAAAACATCTACGTACTCGAAAAGGGCCGCGAAATCGGCGCGCATCAGCTTTCCGGCGCGGTGATGGATCCGCGCGGCCTTCGCGAACTAGTGCCCGATTTTGAAAAATCCGCGCCGCTGGATACACCGGTCACGGACGATTGCGCCATGTTCTTCACGGAGAAATTCTCTTTCCGTTTTCCGATCACGCCGCCGCCGTTCCGGAACAAGGGCAACTACGTCATCTCGCTCAGCAAGCTGACCAAATGGATGGGCGGGCTGGTGGAGAAGACGGGCGCAAACCTGTTCACACAGTTTGCTGGAGCGAGCCTCATCTACGAAGGCGATGGCATCGCCGGCGTCATTACCGAAGACAAGGGCGTGGACAAGAACGGCCAGCCCAAAGACAACTTCACGCCCGGCTATGAGCTGCGCGGCAAGGTCACCGTGCTGGCCGAAGGCACGCGCGGTTCGCTGACCAAACAGCTGGTGAGCAAGTACAAACTCGACGGCCTTAATCCTCAGATTTACGCGCTGGGCATCAAGGAACTGTGGGAGGTTCCCGCGGGACGCGTCCAGCCGGGATTTGTCGCACACACGATGGGCTGGCCGGTGGACATGAAGATGTACGGAGGCGGCTTCATCTACGGCATGAAGGAAAACCGCATCTCGCTCGGCCTAGTCATCGGTCTCGAATATCACGATCCACAGTTCGACCCGCACGAGGCATTTCAGAAATTCAAGACGCATCCCTTTGTGGAAAAAATGCTCAATGGCGGCAAGCTGGTTCGCTATGGTGCGAAGTCGCTGCCCGAGGGCGGCTGGTATTCCATGCCGCGCACCTACGTGGACGGCGGGCTCATCATCGGCGACAGCGCCAGTTTCCTGAACTCGCAGAAGCTTAAGGGCATCAACCTGGCCATTAAAAGCGGCATGCTCGCAGCGGAGACAATCCTTGAAGCACTGAAATCCGGCGACACTTCATCGAAAACACTCTCCGCCTTTCAGACAAAAGTCGAGGCAAGCTGGATCAAGCCGGACCTCTGGGCCGTGCGCAATTTCCACCAAGGCTTTCATGGTGGTGTGTATGCAGGAATGTTCCATGCTGCGTTCCAGCAGATCAGCGGCGGCCGCGGCCTCGTGGATCCCATGCGCTCGCACGCCGGCCACGAGGCGTATCGCAAGCTGGAGAGGGCTGCGTCGCACGTCGAGCGATTCAATGGCGACGGCAAGCTCACCTTCGACCGGCTTACCGATGTCTTTCACTCCGGAACTCGGCACGAAGAGGACCAGCCCTGTCACCTGAACATTCTCGAGCCGGACATTTGCATCTCCCGCTGCCCGCAGGAGTACGGCAATCCTTGTGAGTATTTCTGCCCCGCGGCGGTCTATGAGATGGCGCAGGAAAACGGCAAGCCCAGGTTGAAAATCAACGCGTCGAACTGCGTCCATTGCAAGACCTGCGACATCATGGACCCCTACCAAATTATCAATTGGGTGGTACCCGAAGGCGGCGGCGGGCCCAACTACGATGGGATGTAATGCATGATTTCCCCCTTCTCAACGCTTTTGAAGCGCGGTTTTCATACCTCGCGGGCAATCAAGAGAATCCATTCTGAAATCCTGCATTGCCCTGCTTCCGCCGCATAACATCTCCCCAGATAAAGCCAACATTCCTGCACCGTTTTGAAACTCGCATTGCAGGCGAGGCGTGCGCTAATCTCCTGTAGATGCAAACTCTTGCAGCATTTTGCTCCTACTGAAATGCCGAATTTTTTGTTGACAACGGAATGAGGGAGTGACAGCCTACATGCCGTCAGCAGTGGGGTGTGTAGCTAACTTTCTCTACTCAGCTCCAAAGGGCTTTGGAGTTGAAGATTCCAAGGATTTTTCTCCAAGGCCATGCTGTCGCTGGCGACATTGAGGTCGAGAATCGTGCCCGAACCGATGCGCTACGCCCTTAGACCTTCGATCACCTCTTCATTCGCTATCTTCACGACTGCAAAGTTCGCGCGCAAATCCGAAAAGCGGGGTGGCATTATGAAACCGCAACTCCTGGCGGTGCGGCTCCTGGCATTTCTTCTGTTGTTGACTCTGGCCGGCGGCGCCGCCGCAGGGGCGCAGTCGGTCGCCGGCAGCGGCACCCCCGCGTCCGCCGAAAAGAAGCCACCGGTCCCGCAGCCCGGGACGCCTGTCGCTCCGGGCGGAAGCGAGCCGCAACAAAAGCAGGAAGCGCCTCCGCCACAGGTCCTGCCCCAGAGCGGCGCACCGCGCGCAGCAGAATCCAACGTTGAGCCCGGCCAGATCAATCTCGAAATCCGCTATGACATACAGGGAGTCAGTGTGCAGGGCAATACCGAACGCTCGTTCTTGCACGCCTGCACGCGCTCGCAAATCCTGGCCGTGTCGCCTGGCAAACCGCGCACCTGCGACAGCATCAACAACGTTTCCGAAATCAGTTTTCTGAACAACGTTCCGGTCTTCGGCAACTACCGCTTTGAGACGTCTATCGTGGGCCGTTACACCGACAATCCGCGCGTGGACCCCGAGCGCAACAGTTTGCAGCGCGCTTATTTACGCCTGGTGGGCAGGAACCTGGAAGCCACGCTGGGGGATTCGCTGGTGAACTATTCGCGCTTCAGCTTCAGCCAGAACATCAAGGGCCTGCATATCTGGAATCAGTGGACGGACAACGTCAGAATCACAGGCACCGTCGGCTACTTCACCGACCGCTGGGGCTCGCTCTACCGCAGCGCCGAATACTTCCGCGACATCACCTCCACCGCGGCGTTCAATCCGGCGACGCCCGCCAAACCCTACACGCGCGCCGTAGCCGGCCTGCGCTTGGAGCGCAAAGCCGGAAAGAGTGGCTGGGCGGCTTTCAATTACAGCCGTGGCAGGGATCTCCTCAAATCCCTGCCGGAAGCCACCATCACCTGCTCCGACACCACCACCACACTGCGCACCATTCGCTCCATTTCCAGCGGATGCCTGGCCACTGAGGTGGAAGTTCAAGGCGGCCGCAATCCCGCCTCCGAAGCGGCGGACAATCACCTGATTTCCTTCGACACTGTTCTCGACATCCGCCCGCTGCGCATGAAGTTCAACGCTGAGGTTGCCTACAGTTGGACGCTGGGCGGCGCGCCGCCTGCCAGCGCCGTCGCCAACCCGGGCAGCTTTGCTTGTGCCGTGCAGTCGCCGGTCGTTGGCGCATCCGTCCTGGATGCGCGCTGCTTCTCCAGCCGCCAGGGCGACGCCGCCTACCGCGCGGAAGTCACCCAACACATCGGAAAGCTCAACTGGCGCCTCGATTATTCGCGCTTCCAACCCGATTTCTCCTCTGCTAATGCCCGCCAGATCCGCGACCTGCAAGACTTCAACGTCCGCGGCGATTACCAGTTCATGCGCCAGTTCGGCATGACCATTTCGTGGCGCCGCTCGAACGACAATCTCAACGCCAAGCGCAACTTCACCAGCATTGTCCGCGCGCCAGAAGTCCGCCTGACTTTCCGCGACCTGCCCATGTACCGCCGGATGGTGCTGGAAGTGGGCTATCGCGAACGCAACCTGGACACCGCGGGCACCCCGCTGGCCACCTGCGTGACGCTGCCTACCGTTCCCCCCACGCCCCAAGTCACCACCAAGCGGCCTGCGCATCCCGGTTGTCAGGTCGGCGAACAGCGCACAGCTACCGAAGAGCGCATCCGCTCCACGCGCATTCCATTTTTCAGCCTCACGCTGCCGGTGCGGGATACCTCCTTCAATTTCGACTACGAGCACCGCCACGATATGGACGCGGTGTTCAACCAGAATTCCTCGGACACGGACCGTTTCGCCTTCGGTTTTCGCGGCAACTACAATTGGAACAACTGGGACGTGATTCCGTCGTTCCGTTACGAACTGGAACGCCTGGCCAAGTACACGCCCAATAACCCGGCGCTCTCCCCGTCGGACCCGTCGTTAATCTACGCCATTGATTTTTTCGGTGCGCACGATACCAGCCGCTCGTTCAATGCGCAGTTGCAGATTGAAGCGCCGCGTTACTTCCGCTTTGAAGGGTTCTATCGCGAGTTCAACAGCATCTCGCTTTCGCCCTTGAAGGCCAGCGCCCAACTGGACCCGCTGCTGAACTTCTTCTATTTGAATCAGGGTTTCAAACGGCCTACCTGGCGCGCCGCGCTGACGTACAAAATCAGGAACGATGAGAATCGCCTGCTCACGGCGTATTACGAGCGTGGCAACAATTTCTTCAACACCGGCGACCCCTTCGTCGCCGACCTGAAGAGTTTCCGGGAAACAATTCTCGGCGGCACAATTCTCTTTCGCTTCAGCCGCTAGGACTGGATTTTGATTCCTGTTCTCTGACTTTTGATTTCTGAATCTCTCGAGGTACTCCGATGAGGCAAGAAAGAACGATGGGCTGGATGAAATGGACTCTGCTGGCAGTGGTGGCCCTTGCACTGCCCTTCCCTGCGGCGGCACAAATCCGTTCGCGCGAAGCCGGCACCATTTCTGCGCGTATTCCGGACGACTTCGTGCATAGGGGGAAGCAGATCCTGGATGGCGCCAAGGACACCAAGGTCAATTGGGGCGACAAGATCGTGACCAATAAAGGCGGGCGCGCGCGCGTGCGCCTGACTGACGGGTCCATCCTGAACGTTGGCTCCCAGTCCTCCCTTCAGATTTTGCAGCATGACACGCAGGCGCAGCGCACCCAGTTGCAATTAGCTTACGGACGCATGCGCGCCAGCGTCGTGCGCATCACACAGCCCGGCGGCGGGTTCCAAGTGCGTACCTCGGCGGCGGTTGCCGGCGTGGTAGGCACCGACGAGTTCATCGAAGCCGCGCAGATTTACACCACAGTAATCGCATTGGGCGGCGGTTTGGTTACCGTCGGTTCACCCAACCCGCTCTACGCCGATTTTTCCAGCATTTTGAGCCCCGGCGAAGCCATCACTCTCGTTACCGACCAGCGCCCGGGCGAAAAGCGCTTGGCCACGGATGAAGAGCTGGGTAGCGCCTTTGGCGAAACCGAAGTGGACGAAGTGGTTCGCATGGAGCCCCGTGCTACTTTCCCCGGACACACATTCAATGCGCGGATTATCGGCAGCAACATGGCAGGTGCGTCTGCAGTTTCCTTCGCCCGCGAGGGCATTTCTATCACCATGAGTGGACCGGGCACCGCCAATGGTGTTCCTGTCAGCATTACGATTGCATCGAATGTTCCTCACGGCACCTATCCATTCACTGTTGAGAGACCGCAGGGCCCGCAGGTGGGCGTGTTGATTGTGACCAGTGAGGAGAATGCCCGAAGAGCCGGCGCTGCGGCGCCGGGCAGCATGAAGCCTCCGGCGAGCCAAAGCATCACCGCCACGCGCGGCGCCAAATTCATGCTGGACGCCTCCGCCACGGAAACGCCAGCCGGCACATCCATCGTGGCATTCTTGTGGAGCGTTCTGGAGACGCGCCTTTCTTCCAACGAAGCGCAGTTCACCATTGACACCAGCATGCTCAAGCCCGGCGACTACGTCATTCAGCTCGCCGTCATCAACAACCGCGGGCAGGCCACCACACAGCGCTACTCTCTCACTGTTACCCCCGGAATGCAGCCCGCCGAAATCATCCGCGAGCTCGCCACTGGCTATGAATCCCTGCAGCCCAACCAGTTCCTTAAGTATTTCGATGAAGAGCGCTTCCGTAACTACTCCGGCTTTGCAGCCGCAATCGATGACAGTTTCCGTAATCAACTCGAAACTGTCCGCGTCTTCCAGCGCCCAGTAAACTGCACCATTTCCGAAGAGCAGGACCAGGCTGCTTGCCAGGCCGACTTCGAGTTGCAATTCACCAAAAAGGAGCAGCCCACCGAATTCCTCGACGCCAATGGCAATCCTTTTCCGCCGGGCGTCCCCGCGCCGCCCAACTCCGTCGCCGCCAAGCGTCTGCTCACCGGCACCGAGCGCACCACTATCCGCTTTGAGCGCGCCGACAAGGGCTGGAGAATCTCCGATTACGCCGCGCAAGTCAGCTGCCCGGGCGGCTCACAAGTTTCCGGCCTCAACGTGGGCTCCTGCATTTTGGCCCTCGGCTCGTTCTCTTCCCCCGGCTTTACGTTTACCAATGTGCAGCTTCCCGCCGGCGCCGTGGTTCCTGTCGGCGGCGTTCTGAACGGCACCATCGACCTTTCTCCGTTGGGCGGATTCAATGGCATGGTCACGCTGAGTGCCACGGCCGATGTGGGCGGAACTCCGGCCACGGTCACCTTCTCTCCCAATCCCGCGCCCTCGCTCGGCACGGTTTCCTTCACCGTCTCCGTGCCACCCACCGGGCCCAACACCACCACTCCCTTCAGCCTGGTCATCAGCGGCACCGACTCCTCCGGCTCAATTTCTCAGAGCATCACCTTGCCGCTCACCTTCCAGGGCGCGCCACCGTTTGCGCTTCAGCAATTCACCAGTCCCAGCGCGCCGCTGACGCTGCTGGCCAACTCCAGCGTGGTCATCGGCATTACGGCGGTTTCCAGCCTTTCTGGGTTCAACACGCCGATCACGATCACTTTTGGCCCGCTGCCGGCCGGTGTCACAGTGTCGCCCACCACTGCCAACGTACTTCCCGGCAGCACGCAGCCCTTTACCTTCACGTTTACCCCTGTGACGGGAGGCAATGCCTTCGCCAATTTTGGCGTCGCTAACGTCACTGTAACGGGCACCGCCGCCGGTGTTCCTGTCCAGACGAGCACCATTGTGCTCAATCTCGGTACCGCGGGGTCGTTGCCCTTCAGCTTGTTCAGTTCGCCGAGTTCCACCAACGTCAACTTGACCAGCACATCCACGGTCAACACCAGTTTCAACGTCTTTGTCTCTTCGCAGCAGACTTTCAATCAGCCCATCAACATTTCCGTGGGTACGCCGCCTCCGGGCGTCACCATTTCTCCCAATACGTTTGTGTTCACTCCAGGGTTGAGCGGTTCCAACGTTTTTTATAGCGTCGCTGTGGATCCCGCGGTGGCCCAGCCCGGCTCCTATCCCATTCTGATCAGCGGTGTTTCCGGCGGCGTCAGTGCTACCACCACGTGGACTTTGAACATCGGCGGCGCTTTCAGTCTGAGCGTTACACCCAACAACACCGCCATAACTCCCATGATCATAGTCCCCGACGGCGTTACGGCTAACACCATCACCGTGGCTGTGACCAGCATCAACAACTTCACGGGCTCAGTTACAGTCTTCATGTCCAATCCGCTCGGGAGCTTTACCCAGATTTCTCCCGTCGGCAATCAGCAGACGATCAGCGTTCCGGCAGGTGGCTCGGCGAATGCCGTATTTACCATCACGGGCAACGTAGGTGCTCCCAGCACTCCTGTACAACAAGCCTTTTTCAGCGCCAATTCCCCTTCCGGTGTTGCCATTAATTCCGTGAGCTTGCCGTACATGGTTATCGGCCCCGCTAGCTTCACTCTCAGTCCAACTTCCAGTTCGACCTCTGCCGATATCAATTCCACGTTCGGGCCCACTGTTCAGACTACCGTGCAGCCCTTGGGCGCATTCGCAGCTTCGGTCACGTTCACTGTGAATCCGACTTCCGTGCCTGCGGGAGTAACTGTCTCTCCAACGACCCAAACGGTGGCTGCCGGCGGCCAGGCACGCTTTACGCTTCGCGCAGTGACACCCGCTGTCGTGGGCAATTTTGCAATCACTGTGGACGCAGTCTCCGGCGCGATTGCGCAGACCTATACGATAAACCTTCGACTGCGCGGGCAGATCACCATGAACGTGACGCCGGTGGTGGGCGGTAGCTTGGGCTCGCCGACCGCGCCCCTGGTCCTGGCCCCGAGCGCGAGTTTGTCCTTTAACGTGTCGGTAGGAGGCCTCGACGGATTCTCTGGCCCGCTCACCGTGCAGGTTTCCGGCATGCCTGGCGGTGTTACTGCAATTTTCCCCTTGACTGGTACCAGCAGTGTCAACGTGAATGCGCCAGGCGCCGACACGTTCACTTTGACCAACGTTTCTGCGGCCGCCGTGCCACTGAATTCCATCAACGTGTTTGCCTTTGATTCGACGAATGGCTTTTCCTTCTCGAGCCCGTCTCAAACGATTTATTTTACGACCGGCAGTCCCAGCTTTGTGTTGGGTTGTACTTTCTTTTTCGGTTCCAATGCCACTCCGTGCAACCAGACCAACTACCTTTCTCTGAATATCAATCAAGCCGGGAGCACCGATTCATTGAACCTGAAGATTGATTCCGTAGGCGGCTACGCAGGGACGGTCAGTGTCACGCCCATAAACATGCCTGCGGGCATTACCATGTCGCCGAATCCGGTCATTCTTTCGCCCGGGCAACCCACGACGGTTACGTTCTCAGCCGCCACCCCTGGTGTCGCAGGCGCCTTCGGCTTCAACCTCGTCGGTAACGACACAGTCACACCAACGCTGTCCTCTTCCACGCCGGTAGACGGCCAAATGAACGGCAGCTTGAAGCTGGTGGTCACGCCGGCCACTACGCAAAATACTCCGGCCATCATTCCCCCGGGCGGCCAGCAGATTTTCAGCGTGGACATCACCGGCATGAACGGCTTCTCGGGAACTGCCAATCTTAATTTCTTCCCCAACCTGGCCACCGGCGTAACCAGCAATCCCCCCTGCTGCACGATTCAGGTGAACGTGCCCGCCGTTGGGAGCGTGACGGCCACCATCGCCATTGACGTCGCCGCCAATGCTCCGTCTTCCTTTACTCAATCCATCTTCTTCGACGCGGACGGCTTCGACATCTCGTTCAACAACGTCACCTATTTTGTAAGCGGTGAAACCAGCGCGCAGTCGCTTTACGTCGTTGGCCCCAGCAGCTTTAATGCCTCCGTTAGCGGTGCCACTCTCAATAACCCGCGTTTCGTCCAAGTCGGCCAACAGACCAGCATTTTCGTCAGCATCCAAGCCATCGGTGCGTTCACTGGCACTGTGTTTTTGGACGTCACCGGCCTGCCCGCTGGCATTACGGTCTCCTCTGCTCCGGGCAGCACCGCCACTATTCCCGTTCAGCAAGGCCCGGGTGTGATTGTGATTCAGCCGCAGATTGTCGGCGTCAACGTCCCCGGCACCAGTACGTCCAGCACGCTGTTTTTCACGGTTGCCTCGAATGCTCCGCGCGGATTCCTCCAGTGCACGCTCACGGCCACCTCGGGAGCGCTGGTGCAAAGCATCCCGCTTGTCTTTTTCGTCACGCCGCAAGTGACGCTTAACCTCACGCCCACAGCCTCCAGCAATGCTCCGATGGTCATTGCCCCCGGCAGCTCGGGTAACCTGCAAATCGCCGCGGTGACCACCCCGACTTTTGCGGGGGATGCCGACCTGACCTTCAGTCTGCCGGGCGGCGTCACGGTGACGCCCGTTTCCGCGCGCGTTAATCTGGGCGGCTTTACTGCTGTCAATGTCAATCTCGCCGCCACGGTGACCCCGGGCACTATTCTCAATGTGAGCATCAACGCCTTCATTAACGGAAGTTTTGTCGCGCAGACTACCGCCACCATCATCGCCGGCACGGGAGCCTTCGCCATCGCCATTAACCCGGCCACGGCCACGTCTTCGTCCGCGCCGCTGGTGATCAACGCGGGCAGCTCCGGCAGCGTGAGTGTGTCCGTCAGCGCCGTCGGCGCTTTTTCCAGCAGCGTCAACGTCAGCGCAACGTTTACAGTCGCATCCCTCAGCACGCCTACGCCTTCGGTGAATGTCAGTCCCGGCGGCACGGCCAACTTCACGGTGGACGCGGCTGCTGGCGCTCAGGGATTGATCGCGCGTATGTTCATCACCGCAACCGGCGCTGGGCAAAGTACCAGCGCGATTGTCTTCATCAGCATCGGCTCCGGCGGGTTCTCGCTCTCTGTATCCAACAACAGCAGCGCTAACCCGGTCATCGCTGACATCGGCAGTTCCAGTTCCTTCAACGTCCTTGTTCACCAGCAGTCCGGCTTCACTGGCACCGTGAGCCTGTCCGCGGGTAGCCTGCCAGCCGGCGTCAGCGTTCCCAATAACAACTTCTTGGTGGCCGCCGGGACGTCGCAAAATTTCCAGATTCAAGTGGCTGCGGGAGCTGTCGCGGGCGATACCCAACTCACCATCACCGGCACCTCCGGCGCGCTGACCGTCAATCTCACTGTCTTCTTGCGCCTGCGCGGTCAGTTTACTTTGGCTCTCAACACCGGCACGACTGCTACCAGCCCGTTGGTCGTCGCCCCGGGAAGCAGCCAAGTCGTCAGTGTGTCGGTGGTGCCCGTGGGCAGTTTCTTTGGCACCGTGCAAATCAGCACTTCGACATTCAACTTGCCGGCAGGGGTCACTGTGTCGCCGTCCAGCGCGACGGCCGACCCGGGCAATCCTGCTCAGTTCACAGTGGACGTGGCTGCCGGCACAGCGGCTTCGCCGGTTTTCACATTTGGCGTCTTTGGCTCTGGCACGTATTCGGGTAGCTTCCCTAGCGCCAACGTGTTTGTGTCCGTGGCAAGCAATCCCACTTTTAATATGGGTTTCTTCTCGCCCCTCTCGGTGGACATTGGCGACCAGTTCGGCAGCTCCATCAGCGTGAACCTTACTCCGGTAGGCAGCTTCACCGGCACGGTTACACTTTCCGTGAACACGGCCCAGTTGCCTGCGGGCGTGACGGTAACGCCTGCCTCCACGACATTTGTGCTCTCCGGGTTCGGCACGAACCAAAACCTAAATTTCATCGCTTCCACTACGGTGGCTAGCGCGGGCGCATTCAACGTGGACATCACAGCTACCAGCGGCCCCATCGTCATCACGCAAACGTTGCAATTGGAGTTGCTAGCGGACTTCAGTATCACTGTGAGCCCCACCTCCACCTTCACGGCGCCCATCACCCTGCAACCAACAGGCTCGCAAAATTTCACTCTGACACTCACCACCACTCCTCCAAACATTCAGTGTAACGGTTCGCCCTTCACTGTTGATCTAGCGATCACTTCCGCGCAACCCACTGGCGTTTCGGCCAGCGTCACCCCAACCGCCACCATCAGCGCGCCGGCCACCGCTACGGTAACTACCGCTTCGGCCCCCGCTACCGGCGTTTTCAACATCTCCGGCATCGCCACGGGCCCCGCCGGCTGCGCCCTGAGCGTCGGCTCCGGCGACGTCGGATTCTTCACCATCGGCCCGCCCAGTTTCACACTGTCTGTGCCGTCCTTCCAGACCAGCGTCAACATCAATTCAAATTCCCTTTCGAGTGTGGGCGTTTCCGTGCAATCTGTTGGCAATTTCCAGGGCACGGTCACCGTGTCCGTGGTCAGCGCATCGGTTCCGTCTGGCGTCACGGTCACTCCCGCTTCTGCCACCATACTTGCGGGAAACTCCGTCAACTTTCAGGTGCGTGCCGACTCTCCGGCCGTCGCTGGCTCCGTGTCCTTCAATATTCAAGCCACCGACGGCGTCACCACGCAAAACGGCACCATTCCCTTGTCGTTGCGCGGTTCCTACACTTTGACGCTTTCCCCGGCCAACTCCAGCTCGCAGCCGGCCGTGCTCTCACCCGGCCAGTCCACTACGTACACGGTCACCGTCAATCCGCTGAACGGTTTCACCGGCACCGTTTCTGTTTTCCAGGTCTGTTGCGGCAGCCTGCCAACGGGCATGAGCGCCACCAGCAGCTTCTCCGCCTCGCCCGGCTCACCCGGCCAGATTGTGGTAACCACGACGGCCACGGCAGTGGCCAGCCAGCCGCAAGGGATGAGCTATTTCTCGTCGTCACCCAACTCGTTTTCCAACCCCAGCTTCGGCTTTTTTGGGGCGGTAGGGCCGGCAGGCTTCCGCGTCACGAATTCCAGTTCCGTCAGCTTCCCACAGCAGGTGGTGATTAACGGCTCGCAGCGCAACATCAACGTCTCCGTGCAATCGCTCGGCGGATTCAGCGGCACCGTGGACTTGGCGTTGGGCACTTTGCCGGCTGGCCTCACTGCTTCGCCGCAGACCGCGCAGGTCACGGTCCCCGCGGGCGGCTCTGCCAGCTTCACGTTCTCTTTCCTGGCAAGCTCCACGCTCAGTCAGGGGCCCCTCGACATTCAGTTGACCGCTTCGCAGGGCGCTAATTCGGTGAACACCTTCTTCTATCTCTACGCGGCATCGAACATGGCCCTGGTGCAATCTCCGCAGACGAATCCTTCCACACAGTTGCGCGTCATCCAGGGCGATCCGACAGGACAGACTCTCAGCGTTCAAGTGCTCAATCAGGGCGGCTTCACTGGCTCCGTCCAGCTCAATGTTACGGGCGTGCCTACCGGCATCACCGTCACGCCCATGTCCGTTCTCGTGCCCGCCAACGGTAGCGCTAACTTCCAAATCACCGCGGCGGTCGGCGCGTTTGCCGGCTTGAACACGATTGACGTCTCCGCCAGTTTCTCCGGGCTCTTCGCCAGCACCACTGTCTACCTCAATGTTGGCGTGGGCAGCTTCACATTGACCGGCTCCCCCAACTCGACGGTTAGTCAACCGATTTCGTTAGATCCCAATGGCACTACGCTTGTGCCACTATCTGTGACTGTCACTGGAACTAACGGATTCCAGGGCACCGTGGACATTACCCCCAGCGGCTTACCCACCGGCATGACGGTTGCGCCGGCCACCGCGCAAGTGACGGTTCCTCCCAACGGCACGGCCACTACCACCTTCAATTTCTCGGCGACGGTCGCGCAAGGTCTCACTCCGGTCACCATCACAATAGATGGCCTCTCCAACGTGCCCACTCCCGTCGGCGTTGTGCCGGTGACGGCGCAGATGCAGAGCTTCTTCCTGGTCAATCCGCCGACCTTCGCCATCACGCAGACGGGCGGTACGTCAACAGCTCCGCTCAGCATTGAGCAGGGCATTCCGCCCGGCCAGACCTTCCAGCTCGGAATCACCGGCACTGGCACGGTGACCATCACCTTTGCCAACGTGCCCGCTGGTGTCAATATTTCTCCGCCAACTGCCAACATCGTTGCAGGCAACTCGGCGACTTTCACCGTGGACTCCACCGCGAGCGCCGCAATCGGCAATTACATCATTTCGGCCGTCGGCTCTTCGGCAAGCCAGCTTATTTCGACCAACGTCTTCGTGAATGTGGTAGTGCCGACAAACGGCTTCTTCCTTGCCACGTCTCCGCCGACTTCGCCCGCTGCGCCGGTCATTCTCCAGCCGGACGCGGCGCTGACGACGTTCATCAACATCAATGTGCTGGCCAAGGGCACATTCACCGGCTCGGTAACCCTGGCCCTTTCTGGTGTACCTACCGGCGTTAGCGCTACGCTGACTCCAAGCATGGCCGATCTTTCTCTGAGCCCCGTGCAAGTAGTTCAAATTCAGTTCCAGACCACCACGGGCCTTGCAGCCTTCGGGCCTTCCGCCATTACGGTAACCGGAACTTCCGGTGCGCTCACGGCGAGCACTCCGGTGTTCGTCGCGCTGCAAATTGTCTCTGCAATCACCAACCCGGATTCGCAATCCGTCCGTGCGCCGGAAGTTCTGCAAGTCTTGCCGCCGGGCGGTTACGCTGGCTCCCACATGGTTCTGACACTTCAGGGC
>JAMCWK010000125.1 GCA_023481105.1 Acidobacteriota bacterium
GTGAAATCTTCGCCAAAGCGCTCTCCAAGGCCGGCGCCGACTGGTTTGGTGTTACCTGTGTTTCGGAGGGCGCCGAGCTGCGCACATCCGGCATTCGCCAGCCAATTCTTGTGCTTTCCGGTTTCTGGCCCGGCGAAGAGCGGCGCTTGATCGAGCACCAGCTCACTCCGGCAATTACGCGCATCGAGCAACTCGGTTTTCTCGAACGCGCCGTCGCCTCCGCCGCGCGTTTCCGTCGCGTCCGCGGCCCCTACGCCGTCCATCTAAAAATTGACACGGGCATGAATCGCCTCGGTGTGCCGCCCGCGGACATGAGTTCCGTTGCCCGCGCGCTCGCGGATTCTCCGCACCTTCGTCTGGACGGCACCTTCACTCACTTCAGTTCGGCCGAAGATTTCACCACCGATAAGACTGAGCGGCAGGAATCCCTTTTCCGCTCCGCCGTCGAACAGCTTCGTGCGGCCCGCGTCAATCCCGGCATTCTCCACCTTGCTAACAGCGCCGCCGTTGCCTCGCGGCCGGAGACTTGGGCGGACATGGTGCGGCCCGGTGCAATTCTCTACGGCTACCATCAGTTTTTTGATCCGCCCGAGCGCAAGCTCGAAGCTGAAGAAAAGCTCCATCTGCAACCGGCCTTCAGCCTGCGCACTCGCATCATTGCCCTGCGCGACGTCCCCGCCGGGCAGGGTGTCGGCTATAACGAGCGCTTTGTCGCCGAGCGCCCTTCGCGCGTCGCCGTCGTTGCCGCCGGCTACGCCGATGGCATCGTTCGCGCGCTCACCAATCGCGGCCGCCTGCTTCTTCGCGGGCGCTGCGTGCCGATTGTCGGGATTGTCTCCATGGACCTGACCATGCTGGACGTCACCAGCCTCCCCGATGTCTGTCTGGGCGACGTCGCCACCATTTACGGCTCGGGCGGGCCCGGCTGCCCGGCCGTCTGGGCCTCGGACGTGGCTCGCCTTCTCGGCAGCGTCACCTCCGACCTCCTCTGTTCCGTCGGCGCCCGCGTTCCGCGCTTCTATCTCTCCTGAAGAAGTCCTCGTTGCAAGAAATTCCCCGTTGCTTGGCGAGAGTGCTATACTTTGCACTCTCATAGGCGGTTGCATGATTCATATAATTTCATTCCGGGTGCCACTTTTATAGTTTGATAAGCCCGGTGTGTTGGAAACGATTTTTTCGATTTACCATTCTTAGTTGATCATATGAGGTTCATATGGCCCGCAATTATTCCCGGCCCGCCCCTCCCGCGGGGTCTGGCCGCCCGGAACCGCTTTCCTTGAAACCCGCAGACCTCTCCCGCTTGTCCGAGACTCGAATTGGCGGCGTGGCAGACATGCTTGTAGTCCGCATCATCTTCGTTGCCATCTGTGCATCGGTCGCCGGCTACTTCCATCCTTTTGGCCTGGATTTCCGCATGGCCGTGCTTGTGGGAGTCCTTTTTTCGCTGGCCGTCATTCTCTTCGAGATTCGCCTGCGCCGCGCCAGCCTCAAGCGCCTGCTGGGCGCCGCCACCGGCTCCATCCTGGGTATTTTTGGCGCCTACTTGATGAGCTTGGTTCTGGCGCGCACTGGCATGCACGAAGACTCCCGCGATTTCCTGAGCGTCGCCATTCTTCTGGTGATGGCCTACGTCGGCCTCATCGTCGGCGCCAACAAGGGCGACATGCTCAATCTTCAGGCCCTGGGCGGCCTGTTCGGCGCGGAGCGCTCCAGCCGCCGCCAGATGAAAGTCTTTGACACCAGCGTCATTATTGACGGGCGTGTCGCGGACATCTGCGAGGCTCATTTCCTCGACGGCACGCTTTTAATTCCGCAATTCGTTCTCCGCGAATTGCAGCTTGTTGCCGACTCCGCCGACGCCATGAAGCGCCAGCGTGGCCGCCGCGGCCTCGAAGTCCTCCAGCGCATTCAGAAGATGGGGCACCTCCAGGTGGAAATCGCCGAAGACGATTTCCCCAACATCGCCGAAGTGGACATGAAGTTGATCGAATTGGCCAAGCGCTACGACGCCAAGATCATCACCAACGACTTCAACCTGAACAAAGTGGCCACGCTGCAAGGCATCGACGTCCTCAACGTCAACCAGCTCGCCAACGCTCTCAAGCCCGTCGTGCTTCCCGGCGAAGCCATGCGCGTGTTCATCCTGCGCGAAGGCAAAGAATACAATCAGGGCGTCGCCTACTTGGACGACGGCACCATGGTCGTGGTGGACGGTGCGCGCAAAATGATTAACAAGACCATCGACATCACCGTCACCTCGGTCCATCAGACCACCGCGGGCAAAATGATTTTTGGCCGCTTTGACGAGCGCTCCGAGCAACACCCGCGTCAGCCTGCGTCTTCGCCGGGGGAATCCCGCGCTGCGAATGAAGCGCAAGGCGGCGGTGAGCGCCCGCCCCGGCCGACTCATCCCGACCCGTATCGCGAATAGGTTTATGTAGTGTCCACCTGCCTGCTTTTGGCAGGTGGCTACATCCTCCTCAGGTTGTCATCCTGAGCGAAGCGAAGGATCTCTCTTCCGCCAAAGGCGTGGCGAGGCCTTGCAAATCTCGTTTTTCGTTCTTATCCACCTCTTGTTGGGGTACACTTCTCGCCCCTTTATGGTGAGGCTAGCCGAACCACGATGAGCCGCATTGCCGCCATTCTCCCCGCTGCTGGTCTCGGCACCCGAATGGGCGCCGACACTCCCAAGCAGTTCCTCGACCTCAACGGCATGCCGCTCGTAATTTTCACGCTGCACCGCCTCGCCGCCTCGACTGCCATTACCGATTTTCTTGTTGCCACTCGCGCCGAAGAAGTGCCTGCCCTCGCCGAGCGCATCGCACAGGAGCGGATAGGCCGCCCCGTGCACGTTGTGCGCGGTGGCGGCAGCCGCCAGGAATCTGTCGCTAACGCCCTCGCCGAAGTGGATCCCACGACGGAAATCGTTCTCGTCCACGACGCCGTGCGCCCCTTCGTCACCCGTGAGCAGACCGACCGCGTCATCGCCGAAGCCCGCGCTCGTGGCGCCGCCATTCTTGGAATTCCCGCGATTGATACCGTCAAGGAAGTGAAGCGCGCCAGTTTGCCCCAGGATGTCGCGCTGATCACCGCCACCATTCCGCGCGAGCGCATCGTGCTCGCCCAGACTCCGCAGGCCTTTCACTATTCGCTGTTGAAAGACGCGTTCGCGAAGGCCGCGGACGACGGCTCCACCGGCTCCGACGAAGCCTCACTGGTCGAGCGCCTGGGCCATCCCGTGCACGTTGTCCTCGGCTCCGAGCGCAACATCAAAATCACGCGCCCCGCGGACATGGAACTCGCGCGTTTTTATCTCGCGCAAGAAAGAGCTGCTAAATGAAAGTGTTTTCCGCTTTTCGGTTTTCGTTTTTCGATTTTCGTGGTTTTCAACGATGACTCGCTCGGGCATCGGTTACGATCTGCACCGGCTGGAGAAGGGGCGCAAGCTCATCATCGGCGGCGTCGAAGTTCCCTTCGACAAAGGCCCCGCGGGCCATTCCGACGGTGACGTGCTCAGCCACGCCATTTGCGACGCGCTACTCGGTGCCGCGGGCCTCGGCGACATCGGCACGCACTTTCCGGACACCGACCCAAAATGGAAAGACGCATCGAGCCTCGCTTTTCTCGAACACGTCCACAAACTGCTCGCCAAAGCGCACTTTCGCATCGGGCACATTGACGCCATCGTGGTCGCCGAAAAGCCTAGGCTCGGCCCGCATTTTCCGGCCATGCGCGCAGCGCTCGCTCTCGCTCTCCAGGTGGACGAGCGGCAAATTAATTTGAAGGCCAAGACCAACGAAGGCGTGGACGCCGTCGGCCGCGGCGAGGCCATCGTGGCCCATGCCATCGTCACTCTGGAAGGCTGATGCTGTGCGTGTCGTAGGGGCGCAGCATGCTGCGCCCGGCTTGTGCAAACGATTCCCCAATGTCCCTGAACAACGCTCTCGAGAACGCGCCGCCCGCCGCTAGCCAGTATTCCGCTGCTGATGTCGCCGTCATCCTGCGGGAGATGGCGGCGCTCGTTGACGAATCGCCTTCTGCCATGCAGGCGTGGCTTGCCTCTGCCGCCGCGCTGCTCGGCCCGCAGGCTCCCGACCGCGCAGCTTTGGCGGATTTATTGCGCCTCATTTTTTGCTTTGACGCGCGCGCAATCCTGCAATCCAGCGAATCCCACGCCGTGATGGCGCGCGATGGCGCGCGCGATGTCATTCGCATGCTGGCCCATCTTGTTTTGGACGGCCCGCCCGTGGATTCCGACCGCTTCAAGGAAATTGTCACAATTCTCAAGGCCGCGCTGAATTTTCGCGGCAGGGAACTCTTTTATCCTATTCGCTTATCCCTCGCCGGCCGCGTGGGAGAAGGCGAACTCGACCGCGTCATTTTGCTTTTGGATTCCGCCGCCGTGCTCCCGTTTGCAGTTGCGGTGAAGGGTACGCGCCGGCGAATTTTAGAATTCTGCGCTGCGCTTGATTGAATGTAGCGCCGGGTCGCCGCGCATCTTGCGGCGCACCCGGCACTTTTCGGAGTCCAATGGACCGTCTCATCGGCATTCATGCAGTCCGCGAAGCGCTCGTGGCTGGCCGCCCGATTGAGCGCATCGTGCTGGCCCGCGGCCGTCACGGCAGCCGCTTTGAGGAATTGGTAGCTCTTGCTCGGCAGCGTGGCGTCTCCGTGCGCTTCGAAGACCGCGCGCAACTTGATCGCCTGGCCGGCACCGCCGAGCATCAGGGCGTTGTCGCCCTGACCGCGGCCAAGCAAGCCGCCGATTTGGAAGATTTGATTGCTCGCGCAGCTTCGCGTGAAGCCGGCAAAGGATTTCTGGTTTTGTTGGACGGCGTGGAAGATCCGCACAATCTCGGTGCCATTGTGCGCACGGCGCTTGCTGCCGGTGCGGATGGCGTTGTGATTCCAGAACGCCGCGCAGCAGGCCTAACCGAAACGGTCGCGCGCGTTTCCGCCGGCGCGCTGGCGCATGTTCCCGTTGCGCGTGTAAAAAATCTCGCTCGCGCCATGGAGGAATTGAAAGAAGCAGGCTATTGGCTCGTCGGCTTGGACGAGCGCGCGGAAAAAAATTACGCCGACGTGGATTTCACCGGCCCGGTGGGAATCATTCTCGGCAGCGAGGGCGAAGGCTTGCACGAGCTCACGCGCAAGCGCTGCGATTTCCTCGTTTCCATTCCCACCGTCGGCCCCGTGCGCTCGCTCAATGTTTCCGTCGCCGCCGGCGTTGTCCTCTTCGAAGTCCTCCGCCAACGCAAAAAAGCTGCTCTCCCTGAATCCTGAAAACTGAATACTGAGAACTTCCTCTTTTCATTTATCGTACTGAATCAACGAAAACACATCCAATCCCGGCAGCTTGGACCGCCCATTCAGGAAATTCAGCTCCACAGCGAAGCACGTGCCCACCACTTCGCCCTTCAGTTGTCGCACCAGTTGCACGGTGGCCGCTGCGGTGCCGCCCGTCGCCAGCAGGTCGTCGCACACCAGCACTTTTTGTCCCGGCTGCACCGCGTCCTCGTGGATTTCCAGCGTGTCGCTGCCGTATTCCAGCGCATAGGTTACCTTGGAGGTCTTCCACGGCAGCTTTTTCGGCTTGCGCACCGGCACAAACCCCGCGCCCAGCTTCATGGCCAGCGCCGGCGCAAAAATAAACCCGCGCGCTTCGACCCCCGCCACCACGTCAATGGTCTTTCCCGCATAGTGCGCGCACAGCCGCTCAATGAGCGTCCCAAAGCCCTTCTTGTCCTTCAGCAGCGTGGTCAAGTCGTAAAACAGAATTCCGGGTTTCGGCCAGTCCGGCACTTCCCGAATCAAATTCTTCAAATCGTTCATTCGTCTGTCTCCCCTCTGCTGCGTGCCACCAAATTACCAGTCGTGCTCGATGCCGAAGCCACTCGCGTGTTGCATCAGCACCCCGGCCTCTTCTTCCCTTATTTCGCTGACCTCTGCGGCGCGCGGGCCACGCTCCAGTTCCGCGCGCAAACTGCGCAATTGCTCCGCCGTGCCGATGGCGTAAACTTCCACCCGGCCGTCGCGGAGATTCTTCACGTAGCCGGCCACGCCGATCCTTCCGGCAACGCGCTGCGCGAAGAACCGGTAGCCTACGCCCTGCACCATCCCGGAGACAAGAAAGCGTTTTGCTTGGCGATCGTCCGGCACAATCTGCGAGCGGCCTCGGAATTCTCTCGCCGCACGCGTGATTCTACCAGAGGTCGCGCGTGGCGTGCTCGTTTGCCCCGGTTTTCTCGATGCAAAACTTGTTGACGCCAACTCCCTCCTCCGTTTATCCTATGATTGCTAGTTGCCTCCCTGCCGGTAGGGACAGGCGGGGAGGATTTGTTTTCTAGGTTCCTGAGAAATCTTTGGACAGGAGCAATCTAACGAAATGTACGCACTGGGACTTTTTGCTGGGATGGTAATGGTCGGATTTGTTTTTGCCAAACTGCGCGGCCGCAATAACGACAAGCCTTCCGTGACCAGTTTGATGCCTCCAAAGCGCTAATTGCGCTCCACCTGCTTTTGAGGCCGTTCCGCTCGCGCGGAACGTTTTCCAATCGGAAATTTTCCAGGGTCTCCCTCAGGGGCGGGCCTGAGATGCCGGCCCGGTTGTCTGTCCGCGCACACTGCGCTCTGGCGAAACCTCTCGCCCTCGTGTCACAATCTCCCCGCATGATTCGGGCCCTCAGCAGCAGACGCGTCTTCCTCTTCCTCCTGATTTTTCTGGGCGCTGCTTTTCTTGGCGCGCATCGCCGGAGCACTGCCGCGCAGGAACTTCGCCTCGCCCCGAGCGCTCCCGCTCGCGGAGGCGACGCTCTCCCGGCCGTTCGCGGCATCGAGATCGTTCAGCACGGCGGTTACCCCGAGCTTCATGTGGACGGCGAACCATTCTTCATTCACTCCGCCGCGTTTTTCTACTATCGCACTCCTCGCGACCTCTGGGAGGTTTCTCTCGACCGCCATCGCGAGCTGGGCATTAACACGATTGACCTCTACATCCCCTGGAACTGGCACGAGTCCCGCGAAGGCGAGCTCGATTTCGACGGTCACTCCAATCCTCGCCGCAATCTTCGCGCTCTCTTGCGCCTGATTTCTGAAAAGGGCTTCAAGCTCATTGCTCGCCCGGGCCCGGTCATTCTCAACGAATGGCGCCACGGCGGCTATCCCGAGTGGCTGCTCAAGCGCCCCGAATTCAACATGGATGTCCGCGACCGTCTCGAAGGGCGCTATGCGCCGCTCACCAATCAGAACCCGCGCGACGCCGAAGGCGCTGCCAAAGGCTGGCTCGAAAACGAAACGCACATGCAGCACGCTCGCAAGTGGCTTGTCGCCGTGGCGCGCGAGCTGTCGCAATACAGTTCGCACCGCACCATGCACGTGTTGGTTCCTCCGCGCAAACGCGGCGGTCCTGAAGAAAAGGAAATCACCGGCCCGCTTCTCTTCGTGCAGCTCGACGACGACATGGCCATCGGTCGCAGCAACTATGCCGGCCCCGCTTTCTGGCGCTACATGAGCCAGCTTCGCAAAATGCTTGAAGACGGCGGCGTGGATGTTCCCGCCTTCATCAATCCCACCGACATGCGCGTCTCCGCCGCGGGTTTTGCCCTCGACCGCCCCATCGGCGCCATGGGGCAATATTATTTGCAGCCGCCGGAGAAGCCCGCCCCGGGCGCTGTGGCGGAACGCAAGATCACTGCGCGTGAAGCTTCCACCATCGAATTTTTCGTCGAGGAGCTCAAAACGCAGCCGGCCTTCCCGCCGCTGATCATCGAGTATCAAGCCGCTTGGTACACGCCCGGCGACGACACGCGCGCCTTCGACAGCCCCGTGGCCAACACGCTGTTGAGTTCGCGCCTGCTGCTTGCTCACGGCATTCACGGCTTCAATTATTTCCCCGCGCAAGACTCCATCACCCCCGCCTCGATGTCCACGCCGTGGACGAATCGCCACTATCGCTGGGATGCGGCCCTCGATGTCGCCGCCAATCAGCAGCCCCGCGCGCGCGCCGTCGTTCGCAACGGCATGTTGATGGAAACTTGGGGGAAATTCCTCGGCTCGTCTCACAAGCGCGCTGACTTCGGCCTCATCTATCCGTTGGGCGCCTTTCCGCAGGAATCACTCGCGCACGAAGACATCTCGCGTGTCTCCAATACCGTGATGCGTGTGGCTCGTGTCGCCCAGCTCGCCGGCTTTTCCTCGGAGCTTTTGGATCCGCAGTATCAGCCCGTCGAGCAACTCCTCCGCCATCCGCTTTTGCTTCTTCCCGTGTTCGATTCTCCCAATGTAGGGGCGGGCTTTAGCCCCGCCCCCTCTGCGCCCGCTAAATTCCAGCTCTCCGAAAAAGCCCAGCGCGCCACCGTCGAATACGTTCGTCGCGGCGGCACGCTGCTGGTGTTTCCCGCGCGTCCTGCCGGCGCCATCATCGAGCAGCTTTGGAAATCCTCCACGCCGATTCCGCCCGCCGCATTGGCGGCCTCCGAAACATCGCCTGTGGTAGCCGGTTGGACCGTGGGCTCGGGCCGCGTATTCGAATCCACCAAGGATTTCTTTTCCTGGGTTGCTCTCGACGAAAGCTTCACGGCCAACCGCGCGCGATTCGAAGCCGCCTGGGCCGTGCAGGCCGTGCGCGAATTCATGGACCGCGCTTCGTTGCGCCCCGCCGTGAAATTTACGGGCGATCCGCCCAGCGCTGACTCCGAGCTCTCCGCCGAAGTCGTAGTCACCCAACTCGTCAGCAACGCCGGAACCAATCCGCTCGGTGCGCGCCGCGAGGGCAGCGGCCTCCTCAGCGTGACCAACCTGAGCTACGACGCCCCCGCCGAGCAGTCCTTTGAAGTGCTCTCCCCGCGCGCCTCGGCTCGTGCTTCCTCTCGCGGCTCTTCGGCGTCGGATATCATGCACTTCTCCGTATCGCTTCCCGCGCGCGAATCCCTGCTTCTGCCCCTGCATTTCCCGCTCTGCGCCGCTGCAAAGCTCAAGACGCGCTGCGACGATGAAATCATTTCCGCGGGCGCCGAGCTGCTCTGGGCCGAACGCGACGGCAAGACGCTGGAGCTGACGTTTTACACGCCCGCGCGTGCCACGGTCGCGCTGCGCTTCGCGCGCAAGCCGGGCCGCGTTTCGCTGGACGAGGACATCAAGCCCGAGACTCGCTGGCTGCCGGAAAAAAACATCTTGGAAGCGGATTTGCTCCGGGGCGCCGCCCCCGACTACCTCCGCGTCCTGAAAATCAATTTGCCCTACACTCCGCACGTTCCCGAGAAGCCGGATCCCTCGGACCGGCCCCGCCGCGAATTCGAGTATTCCGTCTTTGACGCCGTGCGTCTGCCTCTCACCGAATCCAGTTCGCTTCCCAGCTTTCCTCCGCTGGTCATTCTCGATCGAGACCGCGAAGCCAAAGTCACACTGCAGGGCACCGCCTATGATCCGCTCGGCAGCGACATTGACTTCGAAGTGGAGGGCTCCGTTCGCGGTTCCGGTTATGTTTCGCTCGCGGAAAATGAAACCCGCCAGACGCAAATCACTTTGAAGCCGCCGAGCGTTCCGAATCCGGGCGCTGGCAGCGGGCGCGTAGAAGTTTCCCGCGCAGACGGCCTCCTGCAAGGGGAACTCAAAGTGCGTTCAGGTCGCGAGCGCCGCAGTTCGCCCATGCTTTTTGCCGTCGTCGGCGATTCCGGCGTCACCAGTTACCAGTATGATTTCGATCGCGACGCCGCGCAGGAATGGGTTCTGGAAAACGCCGCGCTGCGCCTCATCGTTTCTCCTGAAGACGGCGGCCGCGCCCTCGCCCTCGTGCACAAATCTTCCGGCCTGAACCTCACCACCAATGTCGGGGCGCTGCGCGACCATTTCGCGTACACTCCCAATCTCTCCTCCACTCGCGCCGACCGCGCCCGCGGCCGCTACGGTCTTTTCAATCGCGCTTATCGCGCGGAATGGCTTCCCGGCGACGGCGGAAATTCTCTCCGTCTTTTTTTAGAAGCTCCCGATGTGTTTCCCGCAGGGGCAAGAATCTCCAAAATTGTCCGCTTGCCGGGCGCCGACTCACTCGCTGTGGATTACGAAATTGCCTTGAATGCGCCTTCTTCTGCGGAAGTTGGCACGCCCGGCGCTGCGCCACCGGAACAGGCATTCATCGCCGTAAATTCTGTGCCCGTCGTCTTTGGCGGAGAGCGCACCACGCAATTCTGCTGGTCCAATTCTGCCGCGCAGCCCCAGGGCGACGCCGCGGACTCCGCCATGCATTGTGAGGAGTTTGTCCCAGGCCGTGATCCACTGCTGCTTCCGGACGCTGCGCGCCGCATGGAGATTCGTTCGCCCGGCCGCCTTGTTCTTGCCGTGGAGTGGAATGCGGGCCGCATGACCGTTGAAATGAAAAATTTCTCCGCGCTTTTGAAATTGCAATTCCCGCCGCTCATTCCCGGCGGCGAACCCGGAAAATACAATGTGCAGTTCCATGTTCTTTCGGCTGACTAACGCGCTGGCATCATCGTGCCATCGTAGAAACGACTCGCTCTGCCTTGCGCGCATCTAAGTGCGGGGAGTTTGCTGGCTCGTTCCATCTCGATGAAAAGGCTCTTGGCATTCGCGGTCCTCGTCCTGCTTGCAGGTGGCTCTGCGTGGAGTCACCAGCAAGGGCCGGTCAAGCCTCCTCCGGACCGCGTCATCAAGCGCATTCCCACGGAAAGCGCTCCCGAACCGCCGCCCATCCCCGTCGAGGAGCTCATCCGCCGCGTCACCGAGCGCGAAAACGAAATTATCCGCGCGCGCAATGCTTCCTCTTACCAGGTCTCCTTGCGCCTGCAGGAATTTGATGACGCCGGCGAAATGGTCGGCGAATTCCAGATGGCCAAGGACATGCTTTTTGCCGCGGATGGCAAGCCATCCGAAAAAGTCGTGCGCACCTCCCGCTCCACTCTCACGCACCTGGTGCTGCCTTCCGAGGAGTTGGCGGACTTTGCCCGCATCCGCGCCTTCATGCTGCCCAGCATTTCTCTGGAATTCTACGAGTTGACTTACGCCGGCAAGCAGCCGCTCGACGAGTTATCCACGTACATGTTCCGCGTGCGTCCGCGACGGCTTTCGCGCACCCATCTATACTTCGAAGGCCTCATCTGGGTGGACGACCGCGACTTCGCCATCGTCAAGACCTACGGCAAGTGGGTTTCCGAAGTCGAACAGAAAACCGGCTTCGAGCCGTTCGTCTTTTTCGAGACCATCCGCGAAAACGTGGAAGGGAAACTTTGGTTCCCGGCTTTTCTGCGTTCTGAAGAATCCTTGCCTGCGGGGGCCGGCCCTGCGCGCATCCGCCTCACCCTTCGCTTCACCAATTACAAAACTCACGCCGAACCACGCATCCCCTGACCACACTTAAAAAAAGTGCGCCTGGTTGTCATCCTGAGTCCCGACGCCTTCGGTCGGGACGAAGGATCTGCTTTTTCGTTGTTCTGATTTCTGACTTCTGCCTTCTAATGTTTAATTCTCTCCAACGTCCCCGGCAATTCCCCCAGCGACTCCAACAACGCATCCACATCCGCCTTGCGCAACCGTTCGTGATTGGGAAACGGCCCCAGCACGGCCACGGCGCGCACTCCGGCGCGTCGCGCCATTTCCATGTCCTCCGGCGAGTCGCCCACGTACACGCACTCCTGCGCGCGAAGCCGCAGCCGCGCCAGGGCCAGCTTGAGTGCCGCGGGATGTGGTTTCTTATGCCGCGCGTCTTCGGCAAACACGGCCGCGCGAAACATTTTCGAAAACCCGAACTTGCGCAGTTGCCCGCGCACGCGCGCGCGGTTCCCGCTGGTCACCAGTGCCAGCACGTAGCGCCGCGCCAGTTGTCGCAGCACGCGCCGCGCCCCGGGCATCAGCGCGGGTCGCAGGTGCACATAGGCGCTCCGCCACAATTCATCCGCTTCTTCCCAACGTCTTCGCGGAATTCCCGCCGCGCGATACACGCGGTGCCAGTTGGGCGAGTAGTGCTTCTCCAGTTCCGCAATGCCCCACGCGATTCCCAACTTGCGAAACATTTCCCGATACGCCGTGGCATCCGCATGGTACGAATCCAGCAGCGTCCCATCCCAATCGAACACCACCGCCCGCAACCGTCCCGCAGCTTCCCCGACGGTTGTCTTGACAGATTTGGATGCCGGCCGAGAGAAAACCATGAAGTCGAAATGGTATCAGAGGTTGCGGTGCGCGCGGGTATTCGGGGTATCTCAGTCCCGTTCCCACGCGCGGGCGCGGGAACGGGAACTGAGCTACAACCTGCAACCTAAAACCTACAAACTTCCTTTTAGAACGTGAGCTTAATCGCGAACTGCGCCTGTCTCGGGTCGCCCACGCCGAAGCGCAGGAAGCCGTTGAAGTCGAACAGCGCCGCCGTGGCAAGCGGGTTCACGTTGTTCTTGTTGTTGAATGTGTTGAACATCTCGATCATCGGCGTGAGCGCGATGCGCTCGGTGATTTGGAACGGCCGCACCACGCGCCAGTCCAGCGAGAAAAACTCGTTGTCCTTGCGCAAAGTGTTGCGGTCCCCCGCCACCGTACGCGGGCTCGGGGAAATCGGCTGCGCGGTACGCCCCTGCATCCGCACGTTGAGTTGCACTTTCCAGGGCAGCTCCACGTAAGTGAAGAAGTTGAACTTGTGGCGGATATCGCGGTCCGAGTAACCATAATCCGCTCGCAAGCCGTTGGCAACGAACGGTGAGAAGGCGCGGTCGGTGAACGGATCGCGCTCGTTCGAGTCGTCGTCATAGTCGGTCGAGACCACGTAATTCCATTCCAGTTGGTAGCGGTTTGAGAAGCGCTTCCTCATGCCGATGGTCCAGCCGCGATAGAGCGACTGGCCAAAGCTCGTTGCCGTCATCACCTCACCCAATTGCAGCCCAAACAATCCGGTGCGGCCGTAGTCGATGAAGCGAGTCAGGAAAACTCCCTTCGACCAGGTGAAGTCCGTGTAGATCGACCAGTCAGGATAGATCTCCTGCTCGTAGCCGACGTTGGTCGAATAGATCCGCGGGTTGTGGTAGTCCTTGTGGAAGACCCGCACACCGGTGAAGCAGGGGAAGGGAAGAGCGGGCGGCGCCAGGCAGGGAGTGAACGTCGGCGAGACCGTGTTGGGCCACGTCGGCCGGATCGTCGGGTTGGCAAACAAGCCTCCCGCGATCGTCGATTGCTGCACGCCGTTCGTCGTGATCGAGCCCACCTGCGTGAGCATGTTTTGCCGCGCGTTGTAGATGCCGGCATTCCACCGCAGCACCGACTTCCCGTTCTTGGCGACATCCCATGCAAAGCCCAGCCGCGGCTGGAACATTTTCTTCTGGTCCCGCAACGTCCCGTTGGAAGGAAACGCCGGGTCGTTGAGGAACAGTGCGTATGCCGTCTGGCTCGGCGGGACGACCGGGTCCGGGAACAACTGCGCTTCCCACCGCAGCCCGTAGCTCAGGCTGAAGTTGGACCAGATCTGCCACTTGTCCTGGATGAACATGCCGAACTCTTCGTTGGAGATGTTCGAGGCGCCGGCCTTGTCCGAGGCCGGAGAAAAGTTCGGCCCCGCGCCCTGCAGGTAAAGCAGCAGGGGAGTGGACGGTGTGCCGGTGGCGCATGCCGGCCCGAGGACGATGTCCGTGAACGTGCCGTCCGAGCAGCGCCCGGCGTCCGGCCCGAAGCCCGGCGTACCGGCCGGCGAAGCGTAGCGCAGGAAGCCGGTCACGCTGTCAAACAGGTAGCGTCCGGTGAAGAACCCGCGGAACACCTGATCGTTCAGGCTGTGGATCCACTCTCCGCCGAACTTGACGGTGTGGTTCCGCCAGACGATGGAAAAGTTGTCTTTAAGCTGTGAGCGCCAGAAGGTCTCGTCGATTTTCGGCTGCAAAAAGAACGGTTCACCGAACCGGAAGCTCGGGGCAAAACCCATGCCCGTATCGGCCGGCACGTTGGAAGTCACTGCTGCGCGCGGCCGGACTTCACGCAGGTAGGTGAAGTGCGCTTCATTGACCTTTGTCGCCGAGATCGAGCTGAAGAGGTTGACGTTGAAGGTGTGGATTTTCGTGAAATCGCCCTCGATGCCGTTGGCAGAGTTGCCGTAGGTCGCCACGTCAAACGTCTCGTTCACCTTCTTCGACGCATTGAAGTTGTAAGAAACCGCCAGCTGGTTGCTCGGTGAGATGTTCAGATCCAGCTTGCCGAGCAGCGCCGTAGTGTAAATCGGCCGCCGCACCGGCTTGCCTTCCTCCTGCGACCGTGTAGTCCGGATGAAGTTGATCAGCGACAGCCGCTGGCAGTCAGGGTTAGCGTCGATCAACGCTTCGTCGGCCACGATCGTTGGCGTCGGAACCGGGCACGGTGTCGTCCCAATCTGTGTGCTCAGGTTGTCCCTTTGGAGATTGCCCGTGATGCGCTCGATCGCGAAATAGTAGAACGCCTTGTCCTTGACGATCGGCCCGCCAATCGTGCCGCCGAATTGCTCGCGGTGGAAGTCCTTCAGCGGTTTCCCGTCGGACGTATTCGAACTCAGGTTTTCGTGCCGCTGGAAGTGGAAGAGGCTCCCGTGGACCTCGTTCGTCCCGGAGCGGGTGATGATGTTGACCACGCCGCTCGCGGTGCGCCCGAATTCTGCGTTCGCGCCTGTCGCCACCACCTGGAATTCCTTCACCGCTTCCAGGGTGATGTCGATGGCCACGCGCTGTCCGCCCGCCTGTTCGCCGAAAAACCCGTTCATGAAGTCGCCGCCATCCACGCTGATATTGTTGAAAATTCCGCGCTGGCCGCTGAACGTGATTTCGTCGCCGTCCGGCCCCTGCACGATGCTCACGCCCGGCGTCAGCGTCAACAGGTCCTCCACCTTGCGCCCCAGGATGGGCGTATTCGTCACCGTCAAGTCGTTGAGCGTCGAGCTCATCTCCGTCTTGATGGTGTCCACGGTGGGTGTCGCCGTCACCGTCACCGTCTCCGTTGCCGGCGCCACTTTCATGTTGACCGTCAGTGTCACGGACTGCCCGACCGTGAGCGCAATGTTCTGCTGCACGAGTTTTGCGAAGCCCGCCTTGGTCACCGTCGCTTCATAGCGGCCGGGCGGCAGTTGCAGCGCCACAAATCGCCCGTCCTCGTTGGTGGTGAGTGTTCGCGTAAAGTTTGTGTCCAGGTTCTTGATTTCCACCGACGCGTCGGGCACCACCGCTCCTGTGGCATCCAGGACCGTTCCCTGAATCACGCCGGTGGTGATCTGTGCCTGTCCCCACGCGCTGCCTGCCATCGCCAGCGCCATGGCCAGTACAAAGACCCCTGCCCCGATTTTCTTCATCGTTTCCTCCGCATTGTGAGCTTGAGCTGTTCTGTGCGCGGTCCCCATCCCCGCGCTGACTTTCAAGTTTTTCTGTTTCTGCAGCACATCTCCCCGTGCTTCTCGTCCGCGGTTTCCTGACGGCTTGCATACGAACAAGAAGTCACCCCTTGAAACGCTTGCGGCAATTATATGTTCCCGTCTAGACAAAGCAACAAAGAGTATTGTGGAAAAGGCACCCGGGGGATATAAAACCTGATGAATTATCGCAGGGCAGAAATCACCTCAAAAATCTCGGCGGCAACTCTTCGTCCCGCTGAAAAGCAATGTCGTCAAACCGCGCCGCCATGCCGTGCCAGCCCGGTTCGGATGCGTCGTCCGCGCGCACCACGTGCGCCACCGTGCGCATGCGCACGCCGCCCCTTCCCAGCGGGCGCTCCACCAGCCCCACTTCCAGCTCGATCGCCGTTCCCGGTTCGAGGCGTTTCGGCGCCAGAAAATAAACCCCGCTCGAACTGATGTTTTTTGTCAGCAGCGTGATTGGCACCGCCTCGTCCACCTGGTTTACGCGCGTCAGGCGCAGGGGCAACCGCAGCGCCGCCCGCGCGTGGAACCGCCGTTCCAGGGCCATCCCGAAGGAATGCGTGGGGACTCGCGCAAAGAGGCGCGGCTTTTCCGCGCTCGTGTCCGCCGGCAGGCCCCATCCGGGCAGACTGGCCCCGTTCACCAATTGCAAAGGCGACGTTTTTTTACCGGAATTCTCCTCACCAAATGGCTTCTTCTCGCGTGCTGCCGACATGATGGATGCCCCCAGAAATGCCCTGGTCAGTTCGGGTTTGCTCCCATGCGCAAGCGCCCCCGCTTGGCATGGTGTCCCGAAGAGACCGGGACCCCAGACAGAGCCCTGTCACTATCTACGGAGAGCCTCCGGAGCGTCAATTCCCAACCTGCCCGGCGTGTCTTAAGAAACAACGCTTCCGTTGCGCCTGACGCATCCAGCAAAAAAAGAGAAAGCGACTCCGTCCCGGCTTTGCGCCGGACGGGGCCGCCCTCTTCAGATTCTCATCCGCTCTTAGCGGTGTCCCGCAGCCGCGTCGCGATACCTTGGCATCGGGATCCGGTGCCGTCGCGTCAGCGACGCCGCGGCCACTTCCTGCGGCGATGCCATGCGCGGCGCTGGCCGTGAGTGGCCGTTGTTGTTCGGCCGCGCCGCCGGAAAGCTCGCCACCGCGGGCCGTGCGGGGACTTCGTTGTGCGCCGCGGTGACGTGGTCCGTGATGGCTTGCAGCCGCTTCAGGATCCACGTCCACTGCTCGCTGTCCAATTGCCGCAAGTACGGCCGCAGCCCCTGGATGAACGGGTCTTCCATCAGCAGCTCCCCGTTCGAGTCGGGAATAAAGAAGCGGTTCAGCCCGACGCCCAGCGCCTCGGAGATTTTCTCCAGCGTTCCCAGGCTCGGCGTCATCTGGCCGCTCTCGATGCGCGAGAGGTACGAACGCGACACGCGCGAACGAGCCTGTAGCTGGCTCTGCGTCATGCCGCGCGACTCGCGCAACTGCCGGATCCGCTGCCCGATGTTTTCCACTGTGTCGCGGTTCGGCCAGTTCTCGAACAACTGCCGGTCGTCGCCCGGCAACTCCTGCGGTGCAGGAGCCGGCAAGGCAAACTCCACCGTCGGCGGCAGCAGGCGCAAGCAGCGGCGGCAATTTCCCGTTCGCGTGCGGTACTGCACCAGCCCGCACGTTTTGCAGCGAATTACCTCGCGGTCTAGCTCTGTAGTTACCCTCTTGCTACTGTGTTCCGACACTGGACGTCCTCGCAGACTGATCCAGCGCTGCGAATAGGAGGGACTCGTCGTTCCGGGGAAGGCAGAAGCTGGCGCAGCGGCATTGTGCTCAGTCCGCCACCCCCTGTCAAGCCCTTTTTTCCAGAATTGCCTAAGAAACACGGACAAAACTGGGAGAGAGTCGGCAGAAAATAGAGAATTCACGTTCCGGGACGGCTGCGCGAGGCGTTTTGACGGCCTGCAGCGGTAATCGGCATTCGAAAATCGAAAAACGAAAAGCGAAAATCGAGGCAGACCAGCGCCTCCGAAGGGTTCGTCCGCCGTTTTTCGGTTTTCGATTTTCGCTTTTCGTGTTTTCATATCTCCATGCCGACCCGTGACGACGCTTGGAATCTGCTCTGCGAATACACGCAAAACGAAAATCTGCGCAAGCACGCCCTGGCTGTAGAAGCCTGCGTCCGCGCCTACGCCCGCAAAAACGGCGCCGACGAAGAACTCTGGGGCCTCACCGCGCTCCTCCACGATTTCGATTACGAACGCTGGCCCAACGACGCCCACTCTCCCACCGAAGAGCATCCCTCGGAAGGCTCCAAGATTCTTCGCGAGCGCGGCTACCCGGAGGAAATGATCCGCGCCATTCTTTCTCACGCCGACTACACCGGTGTCGCTCGCCAGACCCCGCTCGAACACACCCTCTTTGCCTGCGACGAGCTGGCCGGCTTTCTCACCGCCTGCGCCCTGGTTAAGCCGGGGAAGAGCATGGCCGAAGTCGAGCCGGACTCCGTGCGACGCAAGATGAAGGACAAAGCCTTCGCCCGCGGCGTCAACCGCGACGACGTCCGCAAAGGCGCCGAAGAACTCGGCATCCCCCTCGAAGATCACATCCGCTTCTGCATCGACGCCATGCGCTCCATCGCGCCACAGCTCGGCCTCGCCGGAATTTCCGCATAGCGCAGCCGCTTTTGCTTGCCCTGAACGACGTGAAGGGGCTGCGCAAACTTTGTGTCGCGATGAAGCGCGCCGCTACCCAAGCAGGCCCGACGGACCGGCACATGTAGCGGCGGCCTTTAGGCCGGCCAAGATTTTCCCTGATTCCTGCCACCGGTTACCCGCATCTCCTTGCTTCCCCACCACTTGTGACTTGTAGTAATTTTCCTCTTGACACACTTAGCAACTAGATGCTATGATTTACACGCTATGCTTTACTGTCAGACAACCGGTTCCCCGATCTCCCCTCATCATCCCCCGCATAACCGCTTGTGTCCGCTGCGTTTGTCTTCGTTTCATTTTGTATCATTCCCGCAACCCGCTCTTTTTCAACCCTTTACACATCATCTCTCAAAAAAGGTGGTATGCCATGCCCAAGCGTTGCCTGTACGTTCATCCCAACGGAAAACCCTGCCGTCGCTGGCCACAGGAGGATAGCAAGTTCTGCTATCACCACACTTCTCGCTGGGACGCCATCGAGCCGTCCGAAGGCCATGACCTGCATCCGCTCCTGCGTCTCACCACGCCGGACGACGCTTTCGACCTCGTCCGCGAAACGCTGAATGCCGCGCGCCTCGGACGCATCCGTCCCAGCCAGGTCTATGCCGTCGGCTACATGCTCCAGCACTGGGCCCGCTTTTACAATATGACCCTGTGTTTCCGGCGCGAAGCCGGCCTCCATCGTCAACTGAATCCCGACTTGGTGGACGAAGAGGAACTCGCCGACGACGCCCGCGCCCCCATCGCCGAGCTTGCCGCGCTTCCCGACAAACTCGCCAACAAGGAGGTTGTTGCCGAGCCCCCGGCCAAAAAATCTGCATGATGAAAGTCATGCAAATGCGCACGTCAATGCCGCGCTGAAGCGCGCCGCTACACGAGATGGCCCGGCAGGCCGGCATCTGTAGCGGCGGACTTCAGTCCGGCCAGGTCTTTCCGAAACAACGTGTGTGCTAGAATTCGTGGCTCATGGAGCGCGCTGGAAAAAGTCTGATGACGGCGTTGAGGCGCGTGGCGCGGCCGGAAAAGCCGCTGGACCTGTTGGCTGCCGTTTGGCCGCTGATGGTCGGACGCCGGCTCGCTTTGCACACGCGGCCCGTGGCCTGGAGCAAAGGCCGCATGGACGTCGCCGTGGACCAGCCGGAATGGCATAGCCAGTTGGAAAGCATGAGCAAAGACGTTCGCGCGCAGGTCAACCGCTGGTGGGGCTCCGAGCTGGTGCGGGAGGTGCGCTTTGTGGCAGAGAGATCGAAGCGGCAAGCCCCGTCTGTTGCAGGCAAAAGTAATGCGGGCGGTCTGAAGACGCGCCCCTACGGTAGGTCCGATGCAGGAGGCACGCCGTCTGAGGAGAGTGCGCTACGAGCGGCCGTGAAGGAACTGGAGCCCACGCTGAAGGGAATTGCTGACTCGGACCTTCGCGAACTCATCGCTCGCGTCGCCGGCCAGTATTTGGGCAGGCAAGGTAAATCATGAAGATTACTCGCGAACAGGTGCTCCGTGTAGCCGAACTTGCCCACCTCGAGCTGACCGAGGCCGAGTTGGACGTGTACTCGCGCCAACTGGACGAAATCCTGGCCTATATCGAAAAGCTCAACCAGCTCGACACCTCCCAAGTCGAGCCCATGGCGCAAGTTTTCTCTGGGGACGCCGCGGGGGAGCTCACTTCCGCGCGGGAGGACGAGGCTCGCCGCAGCAACGTGGCCAATGCCGTCCTCGAGGGCGCGCCGGATCCCAGCCGGCCGTATTTCCGCGTGCCCAAGGTCATCGAAAAATGACGGCCTCCTGGACCATCTCGTCTATCCGTGCCGCTCTCGAGAGCAAAAAGCTCTCTGCGCGCGAACTCACCAAGGATTACTTTGCCCGCAACGCGCGGCGCAACTCCGAACTGAACGCATTCCTTGCGCTTTCGCCGGACTTGGCTTTCGCCCAGGCCGACCGGGTGGACGCGCTGGTCGCCCGCGGCGAGCCTCTGCCGCCGCTGGCTGGCGTGCCCGTGGCCATCAAGGACGTCATCAGCACGCGCGGCATTCCCACCACGTGCGGCTCGCGCATTCTGGAAAACTACCGCCCTGCCTACGACGCCACTGCCGTCAGCCGCCTCGACGCGGCGGGCGCCATCATCCTCGGCAAGACGAATTGTGATGAGTTCGCCATGGGCAGCTCCACGGAGAATTCAGCCTATGGCCCAACGCGCAACCCGGTCGCGCTCGACCGCGTGCCGGGCGGCTCGAGTGGCGGCTCGGCCGCAGCCGTGGCGGCGGGCTTGGCTGTGGCGTCACTCGGAACAGACACCGGCGGCTCCATCCGCCAGCCCGGCGCGCTCTGCGGCATTCCGGCGATGATGGGAACTTATGGCCGCGTTTCGCGCTACGGCCTGATCGCCTTTGCCTCTTCGCTCGACCGCATCGGCCCCTTCGCCGCCACGGTGCAAGATGTCGCCTCCGTCCTGGCCGTCATCGCTGGGCGCGACTCGGCCGATTCCACCTGCGTGCCGGAGACTGTCCCGAACTATGCAGCGGAGCTGAACCGCCCCGTCCGCGGCCTGCGCATCGGCATTCCGAGAGAATATTTCGGGGAAGGGATGGACGCTGAGGTTCGGAAGAAGGTGGAAGCCGGCATCAAGCTGCTGGAGAGCCTGGGTTGCGTACCGGTCGAGCTGCACATGCCGCATACGGACTACGCCATTGCCACCTACTACATCGTGGCCACCGCCGAGGCTAGCTCCAACCTGGCGCGTTACGACGGCGTGCGCTACGGCCTGCGCGTCCCCGGCGCGACGCTGCTGGACATGTACAAGAAGACCCGCGGCCGCGGCTTCGGCGCGGAGGTCAAGCGCCGCATCATGCTGGGCACCTACGCGCTCTCGAGCGGCTACTACGACGCCTACTACCTGAAGGCGCAGAAGGTGCGCGCGCTGATTGCGCGGGATTTCGTCGAGGCATTCCAGAAAGTGGACGCCATCGTGACGCCCACCTCGCCCAGCCCGGCTTTCCGGCTCGGCGAAAAGACCGCCGACCCGCTGCAGATGTACTTGGCAGACATCTATACGGTCACCGGCTCGCTCGCAGGCGTGCCCGGCATTTCCGTGCCGTGCGGAAAGACTCCCGAAGGGCTGCCCGTCGGCCTCCAGATCTTCGGTCCTTATTTTGAAGAGCTGCGCGTCCTGCAACTGGCGCACGCGTTCGAGCAGGCCGGAGGGTTCTCCATTGCCTGACACCAGCCGCATCACCGCGCTGCTCGGGCGCTCGCAAGCGGCGCTTTATGCTGCCGCGGAGCCGCTGCCGGTCGAATCCTGGCGCAAGCCGCCTGCGCCCGGCGCCTGGTCGGCGGGCGAGGTCTTTGCACACCTGAACATGGTGGAAGTGGCCATCGTGGACGGGGTCGAGCGGATGATCGCCGCCCCGCCAAAGAAGCTCACTTTGCTCCAGCGGATACACTTTTCGCCGCGGCTGGCGCGGTTCCGCCAGTTGAAGCGCCGCAGCCCCATTCCTTTGGACCAAGCCTTAGTGCTGGAGAAGCCAGAATCGCTCTCCCGCCACGCGGCGATGCGCAAGCGTGCGCTGGCGCTGTTTGCCGAAAATTCCGGGAGGGATCTCCGCGCCTACCGGCACAAGCATCCCTTTTTCGGCTACCTGAACTTCTACGACTGGTTCTGCACCATCGGCTATCACGAGCTGCGCCACACGGAACAAGTCCAGGAAATCGTAGAAATCTTCCAAAAGTAATCTCGAATGTGCACCTTTCTTTCCTATTCGGGCTTGTTGGTTAACTCTTTGGACGCGTCCCCGCCCCCTGCAAAGCTCCTGCCGATGCCGACAAATCTTTTCCACTTCGTCACTTCCGGGCGGCGTACTAGTCATAAAGTTTTTGTGTACAAGAACGGAAAGACTATTGCTCGGAGTTTTCTGGCAGCGTTTACTATGTGTGCTGCATCACATAAGTGTGTGAGGTCAACTTGGTCACGATCAAATCCAGCCAGAAGCTCTTCACCGCGGATGAAGTCTCCCGGCTCACGGGAATCTGCCTCGACCATCTCCAGAACCTGGCGCGCAGCAAGCACCTTGGTTTTATCGCGCGCGCTGCGGAGGCCGCCGGGGCGCAGGCGGAGGAATGGCTGTTCACTAATTCCGATTTGATGATTTTGACCGTCCTCTACCCACGCTGCCAGCACAAGTCCGCCTAGCGGCCAACGAAATTTGGAAACGAAAACGCCCCGGCGAAAACAGCCGGGGCGTTTCATTTTGAGCTTGGCGGTATTTTAGTTGGGAATCTTGCCTGACAATTCGTTCCACGTCCGCTCCACAGCGCTCTTGGAGGCGGCCGCGAAGCCTTGCGGGTTTCCGGCGTAGGCCGGGAATGAGTCCTTGTGCCTGCTCAGGTCAATGGACGCGCTGGTCTGCTCCAGGCTCATGCCTTTGCCAATGGCGTCTTTCACGGCGGCGACCATGTCGTTCATGTAGGCGAGCAGCTTGTCCACCTGCTCTTTGCCTGACTGGACAGGGCCATGGCCGGTCGCGGCGGTGTTCCAGTCGAGGTTGCGCACCGAATCCAGCGTGGCGATCCACTGCGAAGGGTAGGCGTCGCGCATGAAGGGGATGCCATTGGTCAGCAGGTCGCCGGTGACCACGACTTTTTCCTTGGGCAGATAGACCACGACGTCGCCGCGCGTATGGCCCTTCCCGAAGAAAAGAATGTGAATGGTGCGGTCAGGCTTGTACAGCACCAAGCTGCGCTCGAAGGTGATGGTGGGCAGCGCAATCTGGACGGACTTCAACTCTTCCAGGTAGGCCTTGTCGCTGCCGAGTCGCGCGGTGAGGTTGGCGCGGCCTTGATCCGTCAGCGGCGTGCCGCTGGTCGTTTTGCCCTCCGCCAGCATCTTTTCCGTACTGGCGATGCGATCCGGCACGGCCTTTGTGAGCTGCTCCTGGACGGACGGGATGGCCTTGCCGACCATATCTTCGCGCGCGCTATGTTGAGAGATGTACTCGACACCCGGCCCGAAGACGCTGACGTAGGCCTGGTTTCCCTGGACGTGGTCGTTGTGCCAGTGCGTGTTGACGACGTAGCGCACCGGCTTGTTGGTGACTTTGCGGATTTCAGCGATGAGATCCTTGGCCCAGCTCGGGCGGAAGTGCGTGTCCACCACCAGCACATCCTCTTTATTCACGATGAAGGCGCCGTTCGAGGCGACGCCGGCCCGGCCGACGGCGGCGTACACGCCGTCCGCCACTTTGACGATGTCGAACGACTGCGCCAGCCCGGACGGGGCCAGCAAACCCAGCAGAAGAATCAGTACACCCAGCGACCTTCTCCCCATTTCAAGCCTCCCGGCATTCCTGTTGATTTCGAAGGGCGGCACTCTAACACATCCCAGCCGCGTTCGCACACCAGCCGAGGCCCGGGCAATTGCTCCTCGGCTTCGGCAGGACTATGCTGAAGAGCGGGTCACAGGCAGGCGCTGAGGCAAAACCAGCGCCGGCCTGCTTGCATCCAAGCCTTTGGGGCCGGAAGCAAAGCGGTCTTCGGGGCGGAGAAAGGGCTGGCCCAGCTTGAGCCAGAAGACTCAAAGTCGCTTCATTGTCGCAGCGCTACTGGGCTTGTTTATCTGCCTGGGGATGCCGCTCGAGTCGTTCGCACAGTCCAAACCAACCGAACCCGCACAACAGGCGCAGGACATCACCCATGCCACTCCACGCGGGAAGAAGCTGGTGCTGACCGACGGCACGTTCCATCTGGTGCGCAGCTACGAGCGGAAGGGCGACCGGGTCCGCTACTACAGTGTCGAGCGCTCCGCGTGGGAAGAGATTCCGGCTTCTATGGTGGATTGGGAGGCGACCCGCAAGAACGAAGCGGAGGCTGCTGCCCTCGATTCCAAGATTGAGGAGAAGAAAAAAGAGTTCCGGATGGCGCGCATCGCCGAAGAGGTGGACGTTGACGCGAGCATCGAGGTGGCGCCGAGCGTGTTCCTGCCGGACGGCGCAGGGCTTTTCGTGCTGGAGGGCAAGACGATCCGCAAGCTGGAGTTGGTGGGCGCGGACGTGAAAACCTCCAAGGGGCGCGTGCTGGCGCAGATTTTCACGCCCATCCCGCTGCCCACGAAGGAGCGGGTGGAGTTGCCGGGCCCGCGGGCGGCGTTTCGCATTACCACCGCGCAGCCGGAGTTTTTCATTCGCACGCCGGACGGTCACGACCCCGAGTTGGAGCTGGTGCGGGTGCGCGTGAAGAGCAAAGTCCGGGAAATCGAAACGGTGAATACGGTGGCCTCCGGCGAGAAGTTCGAGGAGCGCAAGTCGGTATCGGTGGAGCGCTGGAAGCTGGCCAAAGGGGTCTTCCGGCTCACGCTCAGCCAGTCGCTGGAGCCGGGCGAATACGTCCTGGCGGAAATCCGTGCTGACGAAGGCATGGACGTGGGCGTGTGGGACTTTGGGGTGGACGCGCCTTCTCCCAAAGCCGGCGCGCCAGCCCCGGCGAAGCCGCCGGGCAAGAAGAAGCCGTGAGGATGATGAAGAACAAGTTGAAGGGTGAACGTTGAAGGGTCGAACGTCAAGACGAAAGACAAAAGACGAAAGACGAAAGACGAAAGACGAAAGACGAAAGACCGAAGCTCTCCTTGACCGCAGTTGGTTGATTCCACTCTTAAATTATGTCGGTGGTATGCTCTGGCTGTGCTGGGTCGTTCAGTGCAATTCGGAGGAGAAGAGTGGGCCACCCGTCCGAACTAGTATGTCCAGCGTGTGGCCATCGCATGGAACTTGGCGCGTTGAAAACAGAGCCAGGTACGGGCGGGGGCGTTCGTTGCCCAGGATGCCAGGAACTGCTTCACCTCTCTCAACCGTATGGAAGACTCGTCTTCCTTGTATCACTAATTGTTTCGATTATGATCTTAGTCCGTCTTCAGGTGCAAAGCGTTCTACTTTTTGTAATTGCGGTATTTGTGATCTGGATTCCACTCTCTCTGATCTTGAACGTCGCTGCTCGGGAATTGAAACCACCAACCCTGTTCAAGAAGGCTCCGAGGAGAAAGACTTTTTTTGAATGGCTGTATGAGCGCGACGAACCGCCCACATTGTTTGATAAGCGCAAGTGACCAGCTCCAAATTAACCCCGAACCCGGGGAAAGACGGGACGTTTTCTGCTATTTTTCGCGGCGTGGCACAACTGGCACGCGTCGTGGCGCAGCGTGGCCACTTTCCGTACGGCGCCTTACTAGTGCCTACCTGATCCTTATTCTTTATTCTTTTGCTGCAAGCTGGGGTTCGGTTACAGCGGGGGAGTCGCCGTTGACGGCGGGGAAGGAAAGCGTGAAGAGTGCGCCGCCTTCGGGGAGGGAGCGAGCCTCGATGGCGCCGCCATGCTCGCGCATAATGGCCATACAAATACTCAGACCCAATCCGGTGCCGCGGCCCGGACGTTTGGTGGTGAAGAAGGGATCGAAGATGCGCGGCAGAATTCCCGCGGGAATGCCCGGCCCGTCGTCCTGAATCGAGACGTGCTGCTCGTCGCCGACCTGCTCGACGCGCACGCGCAGGGTGCCCTGCTTGTTCACTTCGCGGATGGCCTGTTCGGCATTCACGATCAAGTTCAGGAACACCTGCATCAACTGATGGGAATCGCCGAGCACCGGATGCGCGCCCGGTTCCACCGTGTAATCCACCTTGATGTTGTTCACGTGCAGGGAGTACTCGTGCAACTGGATGGTGTGCAGCAGCAGATCGTCCAGGCGGACTTGCGCCCGGCGCGGGGCGCGCGGGCGCGAGAAGGTCAGCAGGTTCTGCACGATTTCCGCGGCGCGCCGCGCCTGTTTCTGAATCAACTCCAGTTGGCGTCCTACAACTTCATCCGTGGCTTTCTCGCGCAATAGGTCGTTAATGCCCAGGATGGCCGTCAGGGGATTGTTCAACTCGTGCGCCACGCCCGCCATCATCTGGCCCATGGCCGCGAGGCGCTCGGACTGGCTGACCTGCTGCTCGAGGCGCTTCAAATCGGTGATGTCGCGCGCGGAGGCAATCACGCCGATGATGTTCCCGCTGGCATCGCTCAAGGGGCTGGCGGTTCCGCGCACCGTGCGCCAGCTTCCGTCTTTGTGCAAGGTGCGGTATTCCACCGTGCCGTAGGCGCGCTTGCCCTCGATCAACTCCCGGTGCATTTCTTGCAGCACCTTGCGGTCATCCGCGTGCGTACGCTCGCCCAACGTCTTGCCAATCAACTCCTCCGGTTCGTAGCCCAACTGTTCTTTCATGCGCGCGCTGACGTAGGTGTACTTGCCCTCGCGGTCCATCACCACGATCATGTCCGGAAAACTTTCCACCAGGCGGCGCGCAAATTCCTGCTCCTGGTGCAGGCGGCGTTCCATCTCCCGCCGCTGGGTGATGTCCACGAGCGTGCCCTGGTAGCGCAGTACCTTTCCTGAAGTGTCGCGGATGGCGGTGGAGGTATCCAGGCAGATGAGCGGCTTGCCGTCCTTGCGGCGCAACACGATTTCCCGCTCGCGCAGGGTGCGCTGTTCGTCCAGTTCCTGCATCAGGCCGCTGCGTTCGCTGGCGTCCATGTACAGGTCGAAAACGTTCTGCTGCAAGAGTTCATCTTTATTCTCGTAGCCCAGCATGGCGACCAACGCGGGATTGGCGTCCAGCAGGCGTCCTTCCGGCGTGGAGAAATAGACGCCTTCGTGCAGGGTCTCGAAGAGTTGCGTAAAGCGAGCTTCGCTTTCGCGTTCGTAGGTGACGTCGCGCGCCAGCCCGCTGACGCCCACGACCTTGCCGTCTTTGATCACGCCGCGCAGCGTGCAATCGAAATAGCGCACGCCGCTGGTCTTGCGCATGCGGATGCGCAGGGTGCCCTGCCAGAAACGCCGCTCGATAAACCTTGCCAGCGCGCGCTCGGCCATCTCGCGAGTGGGCTCCTCGATGATGGACTCGAGGTTCCTCCCCACGAGATCCCGGAAGGGCAGCTCGGCCAGCTCCGCAAAGCGCTGATTCACCGCGCGGATCTCGCCGTCCAGGCTGGCGGAAAACATCACGTCGTCCATGCTGTCGATGAGCTCGCGGTAGCCCTGCTGGGAGCGGGAGACGACCTGGAAAAGCGCTTCGAGGCGAAGCAGACGGTCCTGGACGTTCGCAGGGGCGGCTTCCGCGACGGGCTGGGCGGGCAATTCCTTGTCCGGCTGGAGCCGGGGAGCCTTTTGCCCGGTGAGGGCACTCTCCGTCCGCATTGGTCCCTGCGTGGCCATAGCTTGCCCTTTGTTCCTGGTGCGCATTTCGTTTTTCTACCGCCGGCGAAGCCGGCCTTTTCCCCAGGAATAGGCTAGTTCGCGGAGATTCTAGGCTTTTCGAGCGCAGCGCGGCAAATTGATTTGCGGCGGGAGTTTCCTGGCTGACACTTTATTGGCGCGCTACGTGCATTCTTGGACGACTTTCCGGGGAGGCCCAGTGCGGAACAGAAAATCGGCGGCGGGCGCTGAGCCCCGCCGCCGATTCGGACTTACCATGCCGGCCTGAAGACCGGCGCTACATTCCTAGTTCTCGGCGGAGGCGCCGGCGTCTTTCCGCAGGAATTCCAGCGCGGCAGCTTCTTCCGGCGTGAGTTCCGCGGAGGGTTCGCCGACTTCTTCTTCCACGGGCACTTCCTGCGGGGTTTCCGTCAACAGTTTGATGTTGCGATAGTGTTCGATGCCCGTGCCGGCGGGGATCAGGCGGCCCATGATGACGTTTTCCTTCAGGCCGCGCAGGTAGTCCACCTTGCCGGAAATGGCCGCTTCGGTGAGTACGCGGGTCGTCTCCTGGAAGCTGGCGGCGCTGATGAAGGAGTCCGTCGAGAGCGAGGCCTTGGTGATGCCCAGCAACAGCGGACGGCCGGTGGCCGGGCGCTGCCCTTCTTCCAGGGTCCGCTCGTTTTCCTCGCGGAAGCGGAACTTGTCCACCTGCTCTTCGAGCAGGAACATGGTGTCGCCAACGTCCTCGACCTTCACCCAGCGCATCATCTGGCGGACGATGGTTTCGATGTGCTTGTCGTTGATGTTCACGCCCTGGAGGCGGTAGACCTCCTGGATGGAGTTCACCAGGTAAGCTTGCGTGTACTTTTCGCCGAGGACGGCCAGCAAGTCGTGCGGGTTGAGTGGGCCGTCAATGAGCGGCTCGCCGGCGCGGACGTGGTCGCCTTCCTGCACGTTGATGTGCACGCCGCGCGGCAGGGAGTATTCCTTCACGGTGCGCCCGTCTTCGCTTTCGACGGTAATCTTGCGCATGCCCTTGGCGATTTCTCCGTACTTCACAATGCCGTCAATTTCGGAGATGACCGCGGGGTCTTTGGGCTTGCGGGTTTCGAACAGCTCCACGACGCGCGGCAGACCGCCAGTGATGTCCTTGGTCTTGGTGGTTTCGCGCGGGATCTTCGCCAGCACATCGCCCGGGCTGGCCTCGTCGCCGTCCTGGACCATCAAGTGGGCGCGCGAGGGCATCAGGTACTTCTTGCGCACGCGGCCCGCGGAGTCGCGAATGAGAATGGTGGGCTGGTGCTTTTCGTCGCCCGGCGGCAGGGTGACCACCAACTGCGCCAGTCCGGTGACCTCGTCCACCTGCTCTTCGATGGTGATGCCGGGCTGGAGGTCCTTGTACTGCACCGTGCCGCCCACTTCGGTCAGGATCGAGAACGTGTAAGGGTCCCATTCGGCCAGTGTCTGGCCGACGGTGACCGCTTCGCCGTCCGCCACGCGCAACTTCGCGCCGTACACGACGTGGTAGCGTTCTTTTTCGCGGCCCTTTTCGTCCACGACGGCGATCAAGCCGGCGCGGTTCATGGAAATCAGAATGCCGCGGCCTTCGACCACGTTCAGGTCAATGAACTTCACATAGCCGTTGTTCTTGGCGTCCACTTTCGATTGTTCGGTGACGCGCGTGGCCGTGCCGCCGATGTGGAAGGTGCGCATGGTCAACTGCGTGCCGGGCTCGCCGATGGACTGCGCGGCGATGACGCCCACGGCTTCGCCCATTTCCACCATGCGCCCGGTGGCCAGGTTGCGGCCGTAACAGCGGGCGCACACGCCGCGCTTGGTTTCGCAGGTCAAGACCGAGCGAATCTTCACGCGCTCGATGCCCGCGCCCTGAATGGCGTTGGCCAGCTCTTCGGTGATTTCCTCGTTGATGTCCACCACCACGTTGCCCTCGTAGTCCTTAATTTTTTCGAGGGAAACGCGGCCGATGACGCGCTCGCGCAGCGGTTCGACTTCCACGCCGGCCTCGACGATGGGCTCGACGAAGATGCCGTCCACGGTGCCGCAGTCAATCTCGGAAATAATCACGTCCTGGGCCACGTCCACCAGGCGGCGCGTCAGGTAGCCGGAGTCCGCGGTCTTCAGAGCGGTATCCGCCAGGCCCTTGCGCGCGCCGTGGGTGGAAATGAAGTACTGCAACACGGTCAGCCCTTCGCGGAAGTTGGAGGTGATGGGCGTCTCGATGACTTCGCCGGAAGGCTTGGCCATCAAGCCGCGCATGCCGCTCAACTGCCGGATTTGCTGCTTGGAGCCGCGGGCACCGGAGTCGGCCATGACGTAAATGGGGTTGATGACGCCTTCCTTGTCCTGGCGCTCGAGGGCTTTGAACATTTCGTCGGAAACACGCTCGGTGACGTCGCCCCAGATGGAAATGACTTTGTTGTAGCGCTCGCCGTTGGTGATGGCGCCGTCCAGATACTGCTGCTGCACCTTGACGACTTCTTTTTCGGCGGACTCCACCAGCTTGGCCTTGTCGCCGGGAATAATCATGTCGTCGATGCCGATGGAAATTCCGGCCTTGGTGGCGTAGAGGAAGCCGAGTTCCTTCAATTCGTCAAGCAGCGGCACGGTGCGCTCGATGCCGAAGCGCAGATAGCAGTACTGCACCAGTTGCTGCACGCCCTTCTTTTTCAGCAAGCCGTTGATGAAGGGCATGCCGCTGGGCAAGTGGTCGTTGAAGATGACCCGGCCGACCGTGGTGGTGATGAACTGGCGGTTCAGGGTGATGGGTTCGGTGTGCGGCACGTCCTGGTCGTCGTAGGCGGTGGTGAGGTCAATGGCCTCGCCGGTGAGCCGCAAACGAATCGGCGTCAGCAATTCCACTTCGCCCGCGTCCAGCGCCAGCATCACGTCCTCGGTATTGCCGAACGTGCGGCCTTCGCCCTTGCCGCCGGGCTTGGACTTGGTGAGGTAGTAGATGCCCAACACCATGTCCTGCGTGGGCACGGCCAGCGGTCCGCCATTGGCGGGCGAAAGAATATTGCCGGCGCTGAGCATCAGCACCGAGGCTTCCACCTGCGCTTCCGGCGAAAGCGGAATGTGCACGGCCATCTGGTCGCCGTCGAAATCCGCGTTGAAGGCGGTGCACACCAGCGGATGGATGCGGATGGCTTTGCCTTCCACCAGCGTGGGCTCGAAGGCCTGAATGCCGAGGCGGTGCAGCGTGGGAGCGCGGTTCAGCAGCACCGGATGCTCGCGGATGACCTCTTCCAAAATGTCCCAGACGATGGACTCCTGCTGCTCGACCATCTCCTTGGCCTGCTTGATGGTGGTGCAGTGGCCGTTGGCTTCCAGGCGGTGGTAGATGAACGGCTTGAACAACTCGAGCGCCATCTTCTTGGGCAGGCCGCACTGGTGCAACTTGAGCTCGGGGCCGACGACGATGACCGAGCGGCCGGAGTAATCCACGCGCTTGCCGAGCAGGTTCTGGCGGAAGCGTCCTTGCTTGCCCTTCAGCGTGTCGGAGAGCGATTTCAGCGGGCGATTATTCGCGCCGCGCAGCACGCGGCCGCGGCGGCCGTTGTCGAACAGCGCGTCCACCGCTTCCTGCAACATGCGCTTTTCATTGCGCACGATGACGTCGGGAGCGTGCAACTCCATCAGCTTCTTCAAGCGGTTGTTGCGGTTGATGACGCGCCGGTAGAGATCGTTCAAGTCGGACGTGGCGAAGCGGCCGCCATCCAAAGGCACCAGCGGGCGCAACTCCGGCGGCAGCACCGGGATGACGTCCAAAATCATCCACTCCGGGCGGTTGCCGGACTTGCGGAAGGCTTCCACGACCTTGAGGCGCTTGGCGTACTTGATGCGCTTCTGGAGGCTGGGGTCGGACTTCATGCGCTCGCGGAGGTCGTCGGAAAGCTTGTCCACGTCCACGCGGCGCAGCATTTCCTTGATGGCTTCCGCACCCATGGTGGCGCGGAATTTGCCGGCGTATTCCTTTTGCAGCTCGCGGTACTTTTCTTCCGGCAGCGCTTCCTTTTCCTTGATGCCGGGCACGTCGCCGGTGTCAATCACCACGTAGTTCTCGAAGTAGAGGATGCGCTCGAGATCGCGCATGGTGATGTCCAGCAGGTAGCCGATGCGGCTGGGCAAGCCCTTGAAGAACCACACGTGCGAGCAGGGCGAAGCCAGCTCGATGTGTCCCAAGCGCTCGCGGCGAACTTTGCTCAGCGTGACTTCCACGCCGCACTTGTCGCAGATGACGCCGCGATGCTTCATGCGCTTGTACTTGCCGCAGAGGCATTCCCAGTCGGTGACCGGCCCGAAAATTTTGGCGCAGAAAAGACCGTCCCGCTCGGGCTTGAAGGTGCGGTAGTTGATGGTCTCCGGCTTGGTGACCTCGCCGTGGGACCACGAGCGGATTTTTTCCGGGCTCGCCAGACTGATGCGAATGGAATCGAAATCGGCAATCAGGCTGGCGCGATCATAAGGGCTGCTGCGAAACATTGGCATTGCTCCTTGTCCCCAGGCCGCCGCAAAGCGGCCGAAGGGCCCGCCCCGGTGCTCCCGATTGCTCGGGAAGGCCGGGACCTTTCATAAAAACCGTTGTCGTCTCCCCGCCCCGAAGCATCGGGCGCGGGAAGGGAAACCTGCTTAGTCCGCCGCCGTCTCTACTTGCGGCTTTTGCCGCTTCATCAGCTCGACATCCAGGCAGAGCGATTGCAGTTCGCGGACCAGCACGTTGAAAGACTCGGGGACGCCGGGCTCGATGCCCACTTCGCCCTTCACAATGGCTTCGTAAATTTTGGCGCGGCCATAGACGTCGTCGGATTTCGCCGTGAGCAATTCCTGCAAGATGTGCGCAGCGCCGTAGGCTTCGAGCGCCCACACTTCCATTTCGCCGAAGCGCTGGCCGCCGAACTGCGCCTTGCCGCCGAGCGGCTGCTGCGTGATGAGCGAGTACGGTCCGATGGAGCGCGCGTGGATCTTGTCGTCCACCAAGTGCGAGAGCTTCATCATGTAGATGTAGCCGACGGTGACTTCCTGGGCGAAGATGTCGCCGGTCATGCCGTCGCGCAAAGTTTGCTTGCCGGAGAGCGGCAAATCGGCCGCCTTGAGGAGCTGGCGGATTTCGCCTTCGCGCGCGCCGTCGAACACGGGCGTGGATACGGGAATGCCGTCGCGGAAGCTGGCGCCCAGCGCGAGGATTTCGTCGTCCTCGAGCTCGGAGACGCGCCTCCATACCGGCGTGTGGCCGAAGACTTCTTTGAACCACTTGCGCACGGATTCGGCGTGCTTTGCTTCGTCGAAGATGGCTGCAATCTGCTGGCCCAGCTCTTTGCAGGCCCAGCCGAAATGCGTTTCCAGGATTTGTCCCACGTTCATGCGGCTGGGCACGCCCAGCGGGTTGAGCACGATTTCCACCGGGGTGCCGTCCGGCAGGCAGGGCATGTCCTCTTCCGGCACGCAGCGGGCGATGACGCCCTTGTTGCCGTGGCGCCCGGCCATCTTATCGCCGACGGAGAGCTTGCGCTTCATGGCGATGTAGCACTTCACCATTTTGATGACGCCCGGAGGCAGCTCGTCGCCCTTGGTCAGCTTGCTGATGCGCTCGTCGGTGATGCGGCGTAGCACGTCAATCTGCCGCGAGGTCATCTCCTCGATTTCGTCAATCTTCTCGATGAGCAGCGGGTCGCGGTCCGTCAGCTTCAGGCGCTTGAGGTTGCGCGTGGAGACTTTCTCGATAATCTCGCGCGTCAGCTCGGTGCCCTTGGTCAGCAGGCGCTTGTTGGTCTTTTCGTCGTGCAGGTCGGCGGTCAGCTTCTGTCCGCCGAGCAGCCCGGCGAGGCGCTTCAGGCGCTCGTCGGTGAGAATGCGGATTTCGTCGGCGAGGTTCTTCTCCAGGCGCGCGCGCTGCCCGGCCTCGATGGCCTTGTGGCGCTCGTCTTTTTCCGCGCCCTTGCGGCAGAAGATCTTCACGTCCACCACCGTGCCTTCAATGCCCGGCGGGCAGTAGAGGGAAGCGTCGCGCACGTCGCCGGCCTTTTCGCCGAAAATCGCGCGGAGCAGTTTTTCTTCCGGGGTGAGCTGCGTTTCACCCTTGGGCGTCACTTTGCCCACCAGGATGTCGCCCGGGCGCACGGTGGCGCCGATGCGGATGACGCCGCTCTCGTCCAGGTTGCGGAGAAAACTCTCGCTGATGTTGGGAATGTCGCGCGTGATTTCTTCCGGGCCGAGCTTGGTGTCGCGCGCTTCGATTTCGTACTCTTCAATGTGGATCGAAGTGTAGTAGTCGTCCTTGACGAGCTTCTCGCTCACCAGGATGGCGTCTTCAAAGTTGTACCCGCGCCACGGCAGGAAAGCGACGAGGACGTTGCGTCCCAGCGCCAGCTCGCCGCGGTCGGTGCACGGCCCGTCGGCCAGCACCTGGCTCTGGCGGACGCGGTCGCCCACGCGCACCAGCGGCTTCTGGTTGATGCATGTGTTCTGGTTGGAGCGCTTGAACTTCGTCAGCGTGTAGATGTCCGCGCCGACTTCGCGGGAGAGCACGCCGGAGTGGTCGGACTCCACGCGCACGATGATGCGCTCGGAGTCCACCTGGTCCACGATGCCGTCGCGGCGGCAGATGACCACCGCGCCGGAGTCGCGCGCGGTGACGCGTTCCATGCCCGTGCCCACCAGCGGCGATTCGCCGCGGATGAGCGGCACGGCCTGGCGCTGCATGTTGGAACCCATCAGGGCGCGGTTGGCGTCGTCGTTTTCGAGGAAGGGAATCAAGCTGGTGGCCACGGAAACGAGCTGCTTCGGCGACACGTCCACGTAGTCCACTTCTTCGCGGCTCTTCAGCACGAAGTTGCCGGCCTGCCGCGCGTTGACGAGTTCGGTGGTGATTTTTCCGCGCTCGTCGAGCTGCACATTGGCCTGCGCCACCACGTAGCGGTCCTCTTCCCACGCGGAGAGGTAGAAGCAGTGCGGTTCGCTGACCACGCGCCGCCGCTTCAGTTCCTCGTTCACCGCCTCCACTTTTTCGCGCTCGACGATGTCGCCGGCCTTGAATTCGCTCTCGCCGGAGTTCACCACCAGCACGTAGTCAATCACCCGGCCGTTCTTCACTTTGCGGTAGGGCGACTCGATGAAGCCGAATTCGTTGATGCGCGCGTAGCAGGAAAGGGAGCTGATCAAACCGATGTTCGGGCCTTCCGGCGTTTCAATGGGGCAGATGCGGCCGTAATGCGTCGGATGGACATCGCGCACCTCGAAGCCGGCGCGCTCGCGGGAAAG
>JAMCWK010000026.1:0-7389 GCA_023481105.1 Acidobacteriota bacterium
GTTGACGACCAGGACTGGCGGCGTCGGAAGACCTCGCCGCTCGCTCAGCCTCCTGAGGGCCGAGATGAGGTCCGCGCCGCCCGTGGCGACGTCCTCGTGGTCGCAGGGGAAGGGACATCCGGTGCGTCCGGGGCCGGTCTGAATTTCGTCGGCGAGGAAGAGCACATTGCGCGCGGTGCAGAGTTCGCGCAGCTCGCGCAAGAAGCCGGGCGGCGGAACGATGACGCCAGCTTCGCCCTGGATGGGTTCGACGAGCACGGCGACGGTGCCGGGGCCGATGGCGCGCCGGACGGCTTCGATGTCGCCGTAGGGCACCAGCTTGAAACCGGGCGTGAAGGGGCCGAAGCCGGCGCGGTACTGCGGCTCGCTGGAGAAGCCGACAATGGTGGTGGTGCGGCCGTGGAAATTGTTTTCGAAGACGATGATTTCCGCGGCGTCGGGAGCGACGCCTTTTTTCGTGTAGCCCCATTTGCGAGCGGTCTTGATGGCGGTCTCGACGGCTTCCGCGCCGGAGTTCATGGGCAGGGCCATTTCCATGCCGCAAAGCTCGACAAGTTCTTTCAGGAACGGGCCGAGCTCGGAATTGTGAAAGGCGCGCGAGGTGAGCGTGAGCTTTTCCGCCTGGCGGCGCACGGCGGCGACGAGACGCGGATGACAGTGGCCCTGATTCAGCGCGGAGTAGGAGGAGAGGCAGTCGAGATATTTTTTGCCGTCCACGTCCCAGACCCAAATGCCTTCGCCGCGGTCGAGGACGACGGGGAGTGGGCGGTAATTGTGTGCGCCGTAGGTTTTGGCGAGAGCGATGAGTTCGTCCGCGCGGGAGAGAGTGTCGAGCGGCATAAGAACCTCCAGAAAAGTGGCAGAGTTACAGAGTGGCAGAGTTGCAGAGTGCCGTCTCAAGTAACTGAAGTCGTGCCGGACAGGCTGAAAGCCTGTCCCACAACCACGGGCCCAGGCGCCCACCAGCGAAAAAAACAGGGCCGCCGGAGTGCTGCGCCCGGGCGGCCCTGGGGGAGAGAGGCGTTGGGCAAATGAACGTCAAAACTAGTGAACGTCAAAGACTTTCTCGGCCTCTTCGCGCATGGAATCGCTGAGGACGCGCTCGGATTCTTCGCGGTCCACATCGCTGACCATCTGGAGTCCGCTGATGCGGGCGGCTTCCGGAGTGAGGGCGGCGATGTCGTCGCGGGTGATGTGCTTGACGGCGAACTTGCGCGCGCCGGCCATGAGTTGGCGCAGGCCCTGCGCGACGCGCTGATAGTACGTGTAGTAGCCGATAGCGCCGACGGGCAGCTTGTTGAAGCGGTCGCCGAGCATTTGGCGCAGCTCCGGAGCGGTGACGAAGACGTCGTCCACCGTGAGGCCGAAGCGCTGCACGTAGATGGGCAGGTTGCGCTCCTCAATGCTCTTGCCGATGGTCTTGGCGACCATGGCGGCAGCGAGCGGGCCGCGGGCCCAGGCGATGAGCTTGACGTACGGCGCGCAGAGAGCGAAGCCCTTGAACATCTGGTCTTCGAAGGTGAAGCCGCCGGCCAGCGCGATGGGCGGAATGAATTCGCCCTGCGCGGCGAGGCGGTCGAGGTAATTGCGGAGCATGGAGTGCAGCTCGATGCCCGGGACGCCCCATTCGTTCATCATGCGCCAGGGGCTCATGCCGGTGCCGCCGCCAGCGGCGTCCACGGTGAGCAGATCGAGCTCGGCGATGGAGGCGAACTTGACGGCGCGGGCGAGGTCCACGGGACGGTAGGCGCCGGTCTTCAGCGTGATGTACTTGGCGCCGGCCTTGCGGAGCTCATCCACGCGGCGGAGGAAGCCTTCCTTGGTGACCATGCCGACGCGGGAGTGGCGCTCGAATTCGTGGAAGCTGCCGCGCTCAAAGGCTTCGATGACTTTTGGGTTGGAAGGATCCGGCAGAACTACGTAGCCGCGCTTCTGGAGCTCCTGGGCTTTCTTGAGGTCCTTGATCTTCACTTCGCCGCCGATGTCCTTGGCGCCCTGGCCCCACTTCAGCTCGACGGCAGTGACACCGAGCTTCTTGATGGCGTATTCCTGCACGCCGAGGCGCGTGTCTTCGACGTTGGCCTGGATGAAGACTTCGCCGTAGCCGTCAATCTGCCAGTCGCGGAAGAGCTTGACGCGATCTGCGAGCTCGCCGCTGGAGATGACTCGGCCTTTCTCAAACTTGGCGCCCATGTCCATGCCGACGACGTTTTCGCCGACAGCGATGGCGGTGCCGGTGATGGCGGCGCCGGCGGCGAGGCCGGGCCAATTGTTCTTGGCAATATTGGTGGAGCCCATGGCGCCTAGGGTGAAGGGCAGCTTGTAGCGGATACCCGGAGCGTGGCCGATGGTGGTCTCGAGGTCCACGTTGGGGAAGATAGCGCGGTCGCTATCCGCCTCGATGCCCCACACGCCGGCGGCGCGGCCGAGGATGGTGAAGTGCGAGAGGTCCACCGGATAGTCCTTCTGCCCGGCAGTGGTGATCTGCCCGAACGGCTGGGGGTAGATCATCTCCGCGCCGCGATAGGCGGACTTGCCGATTTCGCACATGCCGATACATCCGTCCACGCAGGTGGTACACATCCCGCTGAACGGGCTGACGGAATCCTCCGTGCGATTTTTGGAGAGTGTTGCGGCGGACGAGTTCAGACGGGAATAAGTCATTTCATTTCTCCTGCGCTGCGGATTTCACCGCGGAAAGTTTTACAGGCACATCACTGCGAAGCGGGCCACCAATTTCACAGGCGTGGCACGGGTCAAGGAAACACATGGCATCGTCGTAACTCTGCATGCAGACGGTGGCGAAATTGAGGCAGCCGTTGCAGAGGGTGGATTCGGCGCTGGCACCGTGGCAGCGCAACTCGCAGACGGGGCAGATGTACATGCACGCGCCGCACTGGCGGCAGAGCGAACTGGTCATGTCAAAAGGACGCGAAACGCGACGCTTGGCACCGCGGCCGGCGAAGCCGATGGCGCCAGCCATCATCTGCTCTTCGCACATGCGCACGCAGAGGCCGCACTGGATGCAATTGTCATGCTTGGGTGCGAGGCGCTCCTGGCGCATGCCGTACTTGCTAGCCAAATCTTGGATGGTTTTCGATTGCGGGCAGGTGGCGACGTACATCTCGAGGAGCAGGCGGCGGGCCTTTTCGACTTTGGCGGAATGAGTCTGCACGATAAGGCCGTCTTCGGCGGGCAGGGTGCACGCGCTCAACATTTTGGTGCGGCCGTTGCCGTTGGCGCTGCCGACTTCGACGACGCACAGGCGACAAGCGCCGTAGGGCGTGAGGCCGTCGTCGTGACACAGCGTGGGAATGGGAATGCCGAGGAAGCGCGCGGCTTCGAGGACGCTGGTGCCGCGTTCGACTTCGAGATCGATTCCGTTGATCTTCAACTTAGCCATGTCTCAACTCCGCACGGCGAAGAGGGATTCCTCGCTTCGCTCGGAATGACGGAACTATTCAACTCAACTCACCAGCACGGCCTTGGGCTGGCAGACTTCCAGGCACGCGCCGCACTTGATGCACTTGCCGCTGTCAATCTGGTGCGACTTCTTCTTTTCGCCGAGAATGGCGTCGGTGGCGCAGACGGCCACACAGGCGTGGCAGCCGTCGCAGACCGTCGGCTCAATCGAGTACACAATCAGTTCCTTGCAGACTTTGGCCGGGCAACGGTGCTCGCGGATATGCGCGAGATATTCGTCCTTGAAATAGCGCAGCGTGGTGAGCACAGGATTCGCGGCGGTCTGGCCGAGCCCACAGAGCGAGGTTTCCTTCATCACCCAAGCGAGGTCGGTGAGCACCTCGAGGTCTTCTTCCTTGCCTTTGCCGGCGCAGATGCGCTCGAGGATTTCGCGGAGGCGCTGCGTGCCTTCGCGGCAGGGGAAACATTTGCCGCAGGATTCCTCTTCAAGGAATTCCATGAAGTAGCGGGCGACGTCCACCATGCAAGTGGTTTCGTCCATCACCACCATGCCGCCGGAACCCATCATGGAGCCAGCCTTGGTGAGCTCTTCGTAATCAATGGGCAGATCAATGAGGCTGGCGGGGATACAACCGCCGCTGGGCCCGCCGATTTGCACGGCCTTCAGTTCCTTGCCCTTGGGAATGCCTCCGCCGATGATGTAAATCATCTCGCGCAGCGTGATGCCCATGGGGACTTCGACGAGGCCGGTGTTGTTGATTTTGCCGACGAGCGAAAAGACCATGGTGCCCTTGCTGCGCTCGGTGCCGATGGAGGCGTACCAGCCGGCGCCGCGGTTGATGATTTGCGGCACGCTGGCCCAGGTCTTCACGTTATTGATGATGGTGGGCTTGCCCCACAGGCCGCGCTGGACCGGGAAGGGAGGCCGCGGCGTGGGTTCGCCTACGCGGCCTTCGATGCTGGCGATGAGAGCAGTTTCTTCGCCGCAGACAAACGCGCCCGCGCCCTGGACAACCTTGATACGGAAATTGAAGCCGGTGCCGAAAATGTTTTGTCCGAGCAGGCCGAACTCTTCGGCCTGGCGCAGAGCGACGCGCAAATGCTCGACGGCAAGGGGATATTCGGCGCGGACGTAAACGTAGCCGATGGTCGCGCCGAGCGCGTAGGCGCCGATAATCATGCCTTCGATGATGCTGTGCGGGTTGCCTTCGAGCAGCGAGCGGTCCATGAAAGCGCCGGGGTCGCCTTCGTCGGCGTTGCAGATGATGTACTTTGGAGTTGCCGGATTGGCCCGCAGAGCGGCCCACTTCACGCCGGTCGGAAAACCCGCGCCGCCGCGACCACGTAAACCGGATTTCTTGATTTCCTCAACAATATCTTCGCCGGGCGTTTTGTTGCCGAGCACTTTGGCCAAGGCTTTGTAGCCGCCGACGCGCAGGTAGTCTTCAATCTGGCGGGGATCAATGCGGCCGTTGTTTCCGAAAAGTACGCGCTGCTGGCGGGCGTAAAAAGGAACATCGTTTTCGTGGAGCACGCGCTCGCCGGTCTGCGGGTCCTGATAGAGAAGTTTTTCAACGGGTTTGCGGCCGTTGGTAGCGCTGGCGACGATGGCGGCAGCGTCGCGCGATGTGACGCGGTTGTAGAAGACACCGTCGGGCCAGACAATCATCACCGGGCCCTTTTCGCAGAAGCCGTGGCAGCCGGTGCTCTTAACGTCGATTTTGTCCGCGAGGCCGAGTTTTTCGAGATTCTTCTTGAGGCCGGCAATGACGTCGTGGGCCCCGCTGGCGGTGCAGCCGCTGCCGGCGCAGACGGTCAGGCATGGCTTCTGTGCGTCGCGGTCTTTCAGGCAGACATCGCGGAACTGCTCCAAATCAAGGATTGATTCGAGCTTCGGCATTCGCAGCCTCGTCCGTGGATTCCGCCGGACGAGCCTCCTTGCTCTGATATTTCTTCAACATCCCGCGGACCTTGGCCTGCGTGAGGTTGGGATGAGTGTTGTTATCCACGCGGACGACTGGCGCCAGGCCGCAGCAGCCGACGCAACGCACCGAGCGCACGGTGAACTGCATATCCGCTGTGGTGCCCGGGGCGGAGAGCTTGAGGTCGCGCAACATGCGGTCGAGAACGCGCGGGGCGCCGCGGACGTGACACGCGGTGCCCAGGCAGACCTGCACGACGTGCTTGCCCACCGGCTCCAGGCTGAAGCAACTGTAGAATGTAGCGACTTGATAGACGTCGGTTACGGGGACGCCCAGCTTGGCAGCGACCCTGCGCAAGGCAAACTCGGGAAGGTAGTGATACCGCGTCTGGATTTCCTGGAGAAGAGGAATCAGGCTTTCCTGCACTTCCTCGACTTCAGCAAAGATGGCCTCAAGCTGCTTGGTATCGGATTCGGTTGGGACTGTCTGCGTCGTTAGCGCCACGAACGCACCTACCTCGGGCAACGGATGGACGGCGTACTCCGCGGCTTGAGGGTGCAAATGAGCGGCCAAATCCGAGGGGGTTTCAAGGTAGCGATGTAGCTGGTAAGTTGTTGATTCTGTGAGGCGTGCGAGAAGGCGCAGACGACAGGGGAGGGTGAGTTGAGCCAAATCGCGGCGAAATGCTCTGGATCAATGCGAGGAATGGCGGATGGCGGGGCGGATATCTTGAGCGTTAGTCCAGATTTAGCGGCGGGAAATCAAGGTTTGGTCCCAGAAGTCATGAGGGAGGAGGAAAGAGGAAGGAAAAACCGAAATTCGAAATTTGGGGGCGCGACGTAATACACTCGGAGACATGCAGCGCGAAATGCGGATCAAGAAGGAAACATTCAAGCGGATGGCGGAGGAGGCGCGAAAGTCGCCGCAGCAGGAATGCTGCGGCTTGCTGGCGGGCCGCGACGGCGTCATCAGCGAGATTTTTCCGGCGAAAAATGCGCTCGAGAGCGCCACGGAATTTGAAATCGCGCCCGCAGAATTGTTTCGCATCTTTCGCGCGATACGCGAGGCGGGGCTGGAACATTTAGGAATTTATCATTCGCATCCGCGCGGGCCGGCGACGCCGTCGGCGAGAGATGTGGAGCGGGCGTTTTATCCGGAGGCGGCGTATTTTGTGATTGCGGGGGAGACGAGAGCATTTGAGATTCGGGATGGGAAAGTGGAAGAGTTGAGGATCAAGATTGTGTGAGGAATGAGGAAAGAGGAAAGAGGAAAGAGGAAAGAGGAAGGAACACCAAGTATTGGGGACTGTGCCGGACAGGCTGAAAGCCTGTCCCACGACTGCGCATGCAGTCGCCCCTAAAACGCGAAACACGAAAAGCAAAAACCAAAACCAAAACAGGGCGGACACCCGCCGCGGCGGGCCCCTACGAGCCGTTGAGGACGGACTGATAGACGGCGCGGACTTTTTGCGCGGTCTGCTGCCAGGAGTATTTACGCACCTGGGCGTGGCCGCGGGCGATCAATTGCGCGCGCAGTTCTTCGTCCGTGAGAATCTGGCGAATGCCGCGGGCGATATCGAAAACATTTTCGGGATGCACCAGCAGCGCGGCGTCGTCGAACACTTCGGGCAACGAAGAGATGTTGGACGTGAGCACGGGTGTGCCGTGAGCCATGGCTTCGAGCGGCGGCAGGCCGAAGCCTTCGTAGAGGGACGGAAAAAGGAAAGCGCGGGCGCGAGCGTAAAACACGCGCAGCACGGGGAGCGGCACGAAGCCCAGAAAGCGCACGTCCTCGCGGAGGCGGGTGCGCACAACGGCGCGGCGCAGGTCAGGATGCTTGGTGAGTTCGTCGCCTATAACCAGGAGCTTGAGCTGGGCGAGCTGGGGATGCTCGCGCAATTCGGCTTTGGCCACGGCGAAGGCTTCGATGAGGCGCGGAAGATTTTTTTGCGGCTTGACGTAAACCGGATTTCTTGATTTCCTCAACAATATCTTCGCCGGGCGTTTTGTTGCCGAGCACTTTGGCCAAGGCTTTGTAGCCGCCG
>JAMCWK010000026.1:7399-96758 GCA_023481105.1 Acidobacteriota bacterium
TGGCCACGGCGAAGGCTTCGATGAGGCGCGGAAGATTTTTTTGCGGCTTGATATTGCCGGCGTAGAGCACAAACGGATAGTTGACGGCGTGGCGCTCGAGGATGCGGTCGGCGTCGGCGGGGAGCGGGTCGCGAGTGAAGCGCTCGTCCACGGCGTTGTAGATGACTTCGATGCGCGCTTCGGGAATGTTAAAGGCACGCGAGAGCTCGCGCTTTGAGGCGTGGGAGACAGTCAGAATGCGTTTGGCCTTGGCGAACAAGCGCCGCGCGAGATGCAGGCGCATGGCTTGGCGCATGCCGGTGTACTTCGGCGCGAACAGAATCGTGGTGAGGTCGTGCAAAGTGACGACCACCGGGCAGGGAAGCATCACGAGCGGCTGGAACCACGGCAGGTGCAGCAGATCCACTCCGTGACGGCGGAGGGTCAGCGGCAGGCGGAGGCGATCGGCGGCGCTGCCCAGAGCGGGCACGTTGGGGAGCAGCGAGAAATTTTCGGGGAGCTTGTCCATCTCGTCGAGATGCTTGGGCTGGCCGATGAGCAGGTACTCGGTGGCGCGGTCCTGCTGGGCGAGATGGTTCACGACGTTGCGGATGTAGGTGCCGATGCCGAAGTCGCCCGCGCGCCGGATGTCGATGGCGATGCGCATGTGTCAGGGGCACATTGTAGCGCGGAAAGGCAACACAAAACGGAACGCAGATGAACACAGATAGAAAACGGATAAACGCAGATGAATGAGTCCAAAGACAAATTAGCACTGAAGCACCACACTCCACGTTACTTTGTGGAGGCGCGGCGGACGTAGAGCGGGAAGCGCGCGGCGAGGGCGGCGACTTCGGCGCGCACGCGCTGCTCGACGGCGGCGTCGCCGACGTGCTGCAGAACTTCGGCGATCCACGCAGCGATTTTGGCCATTTCGGGCTCGCGCATGCCGCGCGTAGTGACCGCGGGGCTGCCAATGCGCACGCCGCCGGCCTTCATCGGCGGGAGCGGGTCGAAGGGAATGGCGTTTTTGTTGACGGTGATGTTGGCGCGCTCGAGAGCTTTCTGCGCGTCGTTTCCGGTGATTCCGCGGGTGTGCACTTCCATCAGGAAGAGGTGATTGTCGGTGCCGCCGCTCACGATGCGGAAGCCGTGACCGGCCAGCGCGGCAGCAAGGGCTTTGGCGTTGGCGACAATCTGCTGCTGATATTCGCGGAAGTCCGGCTCCATGGCTTCCTTGAAGCAGACAGCTTTGGCGGCGACCATGTGCACGAGCGGGCCGCCCTGCGTGCCGGGAAAATTCAGCTTGTCAATTTCCTTGGCCCATTTTTCCTTGCAGAGGATCATTCCGCTGCGCGGGCCGCGCAAAGTTTTGTGCGTGGTGGAGGAAACAATGTCGGCGTGGGGCACGGGGCTGGGATGGACGCCGGCGGCCACGAGGCCTGCGATGTGCGCCATGTCCACGAAGAGCAGCGCTTCGACGCTGCGCGCGATGGCAGCGAGGCGCTCGAAATCAATGATGCGCGAATAGGCGCTGGCACCGACGACGACCATCTTGGGCTTGTGCTCGCGCGCGAGACGGTCCACTTCCTCGTAATCAATCGTCTCGGTGTCCTTGCTCACGCCGTAGGGAATGAACTTGTACATGCGTCCGCTGAAATTGAGCGGGTGACCGTGCGTGAGATGGCCGCCGTGGGCGAGGTTCATGCCCAGCACGGTGTCGCCGGGCTGGAGCATGGCCATGTACACGGTGACGTTGGCGGAAGTGCCGCTGTGCGGCTGGACGTTGGCGTGCTCGGCGCCGAAAAGCTGCTTGGCGCGGTCAATGGCGAGCTGCTCGGCGCGGTCGGCGAATTCGCAGCCGCCGTAATAACGTTTGCCGGGATAGCCTTCCGCGTACTTGTTGGTGAAGACAGAGCCCATGGCTTCGAGCACGGCTTCGGAGACGAAATTCTCCGAGGCGATGAGCTCGAGGCCGGTGGCCTGGCGGCGGGCTTCTTCGCGAAGGATGTCCGCGACGGCGGGATCAGTCTCCGACAAAGAACGGTTCATGCGGGTTGTGACATCATTCTGAGTAATCATAATTGGCTCAATCACTCAATTTTATTTCTTGTCCATGGCCATGATTTTGTCCACGCGGCGCTGATGGCGTCCGCCGGCAAAGGAAGTGTTCAGAAATTCGCGAACGATAGCGATGATCTGCTCTTCGGGCACGACGCGGGCGCCGAGCGTGAGCACGTTGGCGTCGTTGTGTTCGCGCGCCATGTGCGCGGTCATGATGTCGTGAGCCAGCGCGGCGCGCACGCCGGGAACTTTGTTGGCGGTCATGGACATGCCGATGCCGGTGCCGCAGGTGAGAATGCCGAGCTGCGCGCGTCCTGCGGCGACACCCTCGGCCACCCGGCGCGCAAAATCGGGATAGTCCACGGACTCCTCCGAGGCGGTACCCACATCTTCGACGTCGTAGCCCTGCGCAGCGAGGAACTTCTTGATCAATTCTTTGGCGTGGAAGCCGGCGTGGTCGGCGCCGATGGCGATTTTCGGTTTGTCGGCCAAGTCGGGCATGCGAGTTCTCAAAAGGATTCTAGCGGAGGAATGGGGAAAGAGGAAGGAGGAAGGAGAAAAGAGCAAGGAGTTGGAAGAAGAGTTTTTGCAATCGAAGACAAATTCAGCTATTTTCGGCATTAAGAGAAGACAACATGAGCATTGGATTCGGCACGACAGCCCAACGACTAGCTAGGTGGGAGCGAATCCGTTCGAAAGGCAGTGTACACTTCGTTTTGCTGTGGGGCGTCTTGAGTTGCGTAGCTTTCGGCACCGTGGTGGAAGAGCTGGGAGTTCGCTTTCTTGGCATGATAAGGACCCCTCCGCTGTTTGCTTGGAGTAACCCGGTCTTTGTGTTTCTGGATCGCGCTATTCCCTGGATGTCGATCGGTGTTTTCGTGGGACTTTTGTCCTGGACTTTGAATGAACGCGAATACCAAGCTTCTCGTCCAGGCCCGATAGAAACTCGCGTCCTGAAGATTTAGGCCCAAGCCATGGCCAGCATCCTGGTGACCGATGACGATCGCAGCATACGGCTCCTGGTGCGCTCGATCCTGACGGGCGCAGGCCACAGCGTCGAAGAGGCTGCGAATGGGGCGGAGGCGCTGGAACACAGCGTCGAAGAGGCTGCGAATGGGGCGGAGGCGCTGGAAAAAATCCGCGCACAATATTTCGACCTGGCGGTACTGGACATCTGGATGCCGGAAATGACCGGGCTGGAATTGCTGGCGCAATTGCAAAGCGAAGCGCGCAGCCCGAAAGTGGTCATGCTGACCTCCGATGATGCGCCGGAGTCGCTGCTGCGCGCGGCGCGCGATCAGGCCTACCGCTACATCAAGAAACCCGTGGAACGGCAAGAACTGCTGGGGGCCGTGGCGACCGTACTGGCGGCCAAAACGGGACTTCCGCCCATCGAAGTGGTCTCCGCGCAGCCGGATTGGATTGAACTGCTGGTGCCGTGCGACCTGGAAGCCGCGGAACGCATCCACACATTCCTGGAGCACCTGCAAACAGGCTTGGCAAAAAGCGAGCGGGACAAGCTGGCGCAGGCGTTCCGCGAATTGCTGTTGAACGCGGTGGAGTGGGGCGGAAAGCTGAACGTGTCGCGGCAAGTGCGCATTTCGTACATCCGCGCGAAACGCATGGTGCTCTACCGCATTGCCGATCCCGGCCACGGATTTCAAATCAACCAGCTTCCGCACGCGGCCATTTCCTTCCCGGAAGACCAGCCGATGGAGCACTTGAAAGCGCGCGAGGCCAAAGGAATCCGTCCGGGCGGATTCGGGCTGCTCATGGCACGGACCATGGTGGACGAGCTGATCTACAACGAGAAGCACAATGAGGTCGTGCTGGTGAAGTATTTGGACTGAACAAATCAGAAGGCTGGAATCAGAAATCAGAAATCAGAAAAGAGATTCTGTCTTAGCGGTTGCGGCGAGAATGGCGCGCGCGTTTGGCGGAGCGCGAGGCGGCGGGGCGCGGGGACGGGCCATCCTTAGCGACAAATTCCTGTAAAGCCTTCAGCGCTTGAGAAGTTTCCTCAGCCAGCAAGGAGAGGAGCTTGGACGCGTTGTCCAAGTCGCCGGCGCGCGCCATGCTCTCGACCTCCAGCGCAGTACCCGCGGCGCGTCGTGCGGCAAGCGTGGCCAGGGTGCCTTTCAAGGCGTGCGCGGACGTGAAGAGGGCCTTGGCGTCCTGCTGCGCCACGGCTTGGCGAAGCTTGGCGAACATCTCCGCGGAATCGAACGAAACGATTTCCACCAGGCGACGCAGGAGTTCGGCGTCGCCGCCTGTGCGCCGCAGCAATTCCGCCTGGTCGAAGGGAGCATCTGCCGCTGCCGCAGGAGAATCTGGCGGAGTGGCGGGGGCGAGCGGCGCAGCGGATTGCTCGAGCGCCTGCAACATTTCCTCCGGACGGATGGGTTTGCCGACGTAAGCATCCATTCCTGCCTTCAAGCAGCGCTCGCGATCGCCTTTCATGGCGTGCGCGGTCATGGCCACGATGCGGAGATGTTCGCCGGAGGATTTTTCTTTTCGGCGGATGGCGCGGGTGGTGGCGAGGCCGTCCATGCGCGGCATCTGCACGTCCATAAGCACAGCGTCGAAGGGCTGTTCTTTGAGCGCGGAGAGCGCCTCGATGCCATCCTGCACGCAAACGGCGGAGTGCCCACGGCGCTCCAGGATGCGCGCGACCAGCATGCGGTTGGCGCTCTGGTCCTCGGCCACCAGTACGCGCAGAGGGCGCGCGGCCTGCGCCACATGAGCCTCCGCCTTTTGCCGCGACACGCGCAGCGGCACAGCGGAGAGCACTTCCAGAATGGCATCCAGCAGGTCGGACTGCTTGACGGGCTTGGTGAGGCAGGCGGCCACGCCCAACTCACGGCAGCGCGCGGCGGTGCGCGGGCGCATGCCGGAGGTCAGCATCATGATGGTGGCGCCCTGCACGCCCGGGAGCTCGCGCATGCGCTCGGCGAGCGCGAAGCCGTCCGTGCCGGGCATTTCGCTATCCAGCAAAACCAGCGAGAACGGCTTGCGCTGCGCGGCGGCGTCTTCGAGATGAGAGAGCGCTGAGACGGCGCCATCGGCGGCGACCGGCTGCATGCGCCAGTTGGTGAGCATCTGCGCGAGGATGCGGCGATTCGTGGCGTTGTCGTCCACCACCAACGCGCGCAGGCCTTCGAGTTGCGCGAGTTCAGCGGGCGGGCGGCGGAAGGCTGAGGATGTGCCGCGCGCAAATTGCGCGGTGAAATAAAACGTGCTGCCGTGGCCGGGCGTGCTTTCCACCCAGATACGCCCGCGCATCAATGCCAAAATCTGCGCGGAGATGGACAGGCCGAGGCCGGTGCCTCCGTAATGGCGAGTGATGGAGGAGTCGGCCTGGGCAAAGGCTTCGAAAATGGCGCGCTGCTTTTCCGGAGGGATGCCGATGCCGGTGTCGCGAACGGAGAATTGCAGGATGACGTCTCCATTGGCGGCCTGCGCCATGCCCGCGCGCAGCACCACTTCGCCCTGCTCGGTAAACTTGATGGCGTTGCCGACGAGATTCATCACCACCTGGCGCAGCCGCGCGGCATCGCCGAGGAGCACGTCGGGCACATCGGGGTCCACCTGGCAGGCCAGCTCGAGACCTTTCTGGTGAGCGCGCAGGCCGAGGGTTTTGATGGTGTCGCCGAGAGTTTCCCGCAAGTCGAATTCGCGGTTCTCCAGTTCGAGGCGGCCGGCTTCGATCTTGGAAAAATCGAGGATGTCGTTAAGCAGCCGGAGGAGAGATTCCGCGGAATCTTTCGCGGTGGTGAGGTACTCGCGCTGCTCGGAGGAGAGATCCGTGTCCAGAGCGAGCTCGGTCATGCCGATGATGGCGTTCATGGGAGTGCGAATCTCGTGGCTCATGTTGGCGAGAAAATCGCTCTTGGCGCGGTTGGCGAAGTCGGCAGCTTCCTTGGCGAGGCGGAGCTCTTCCGCGGCGCGCTTGAGTTCGGTGACGTCGCGGGCCACGGCGTAAATGAGCTGCTGATCTTCGAGCGGAGTGGAATTCCATTGCAGCCAGCGATACGTGCCGTCCTTGGCCAGGTAGCGGTTTTCAAAATGTACAGTGGTGGCGCCGGAGCTGATCTTCTCGGCCTCGCGAAGCGTGGCTTCGCGATCGTCGGGATGGACGCGTTCGAGGTAGGGGACGCTGAAGAGTTCCTCCGGCGTATAGCCAAGGATGCGCTGCCAGGCGGGATTCACGCGCTTGAAATAACCGTCGAAGCCGGCGATGCATAGCATGTCCTGGGAAAGCGCGAAGAGTTGCTCGAGCTCGCGCGTAGTGCGGCGGCGCGCGATGAACTGGCCAATCTCACTGCCCACCGCGGCCATCATCTGGAGCAGCTCCTCGTCGGGATGGCGGACCTCGCGGCTGAAGAATTCCATGACGGCGAGGACTTCGTCGTGCAAGAGAACCGGAAAGCCGAGCGCGGCGTGCAGGCCTTCCTTGGCGGCAATGGGCGCGCGCGGGAAATTGGTGTCCTGCAACACATCGGGTACCCAGCAGGGCTGCGCGGTGGACCACACGCGTCCGGGGACGCCGACGCCGGGAAGAAACGTGGTGCGCTTGCTGAGGGCTTCGAATTCGGGGAAGTGCAGCTCGGGGCGATGCCAGCATTCGAGACAGCGCAGCACGCCGGCCTGCGCGTCCACGCGCCAGACGGCGGCGTGGTCCCAGTCCAGGCTGGTGCACACGGCCTCCAGGAGCTTGGGCGTGGCTTGGGAAAGGCTGGTGGCTTCGGCCAGCACGCGGACAATCGCGTACTGCGCGGCGAGGCGTTCGGCGGCGCGAGCGTGATTGGCCGCGCCGGATTGAGACACGTTTTCCTCGGATGCAGACATCGGGCCTCCGAAGAATGCGATAGCGTGAAGCGAGGATAGTCTAGCAGGATTGAGTGATTAAGTGATTGGTGAATGGTGATTGAAGAGCGCCAATCGAGGGCTGATGCCAAAATGAAAACTGCAGGTCCTTCGACCGAAGAATGCGAAAGCGCGATTAGGCTAGCAGTGACGCTTTGACAGACGTGAGGCTTCCTGCCGGGGGATGGGTTGAGACCCCAACTTAGGAATGTTTCACCATCTCCAGAGCGAAGCGAGTTGCAAGCTGGTTAAGAACACTAAACGCTAAGGCACCACCCTTTGAAGCGATCACTTTCTGGATCTTCCGCCAAACAGTCTCGCTTTTCACCTTGTCGAGAAATTCGTGGCCTTCCCACGTGAGATCGAATGGAATGACGTAAACCACTCGATCGCTGGTACTCGATTTCACTGTTTCGCAGCGCAATAATCCTGCGTCGTACAACAAAACTAAATGGTACTTTATCGTAAGTTCATTGTAGCCCTCAATCGCTGGAACCTCGACGTGCGCAGGGGATTGTTTTTCTTCAAAGAAAATGAGCAGCTTACGAATCAGTTCCCAGTCCCGCGTCATTTGCGTCTCCGAGACGGCTAATCATGCTTCCGCTGTGCGATGGAGTCAACACTGCTACTCGCCGTCGGTTGGTTGACAAGGTGTGGGGCGTCCGATAGGCTTTTCGCTTCAAGAAGGTAGAAGTTGGGAATCAGAAGTCAGAAAAAAGCGGATTCCTCGACCCGACAAAAAGCGTCGGGACTCAGAATGACAAGATAGGCGGATGGACGAATGGCGGAGCAGAAATTACCGACGCGGGCGGAAGATTTCTCGGAGTGGTACAACCAGCTCGTGCTGCGGGCGGAGTTGGCAGACTATGCGCCGATAAAAGGCTGCATGATTGTCCGGCCGTACGGCTGGACGCTGTGGGAAAACATCCAGCAGGGACTGGACCGGCGGTTTAAGGCCACGGGCCATGTGAACTGCGCATTTCCGCTGTTCATTCCGAAAAGTTTTATCGAAAAAGAAAAACATCACGTGGAAGGATTTTCACCGGAACTGGCGGTGGTGACCATCGGCGGCGGCGAGGAGCTGACCGAGCCGCTGGTGGTGCGTCCGACGTCGGAAACGATTATCGGGCACATGTGGGCGAAGTGGATTCAGTCCTATCGCGATCTGCCGCTGCTCTACAACCAGTGGAACAGCGTGGTGCGCTGGGAAATGCGCACGAAACTCTTCCTGCGCACGATGGAGTTTTTCTGGCAGGAAGGCCACACGGCGCACGCCACGGCGGAAGAAGGGGAAGCCGAAACGCGGCAGATGCTGGACATCTATACGGACTTCGCGGTGAACGACGCGGCGATTCCGGTGATTCCCGGCCGCAAGTCGGAGGCGGAGCGGTTCGCGGGCGCGGAGACGACCTACTCCATCGAAGCGATGATGGGCGACGGCAAGGCGCTGCAGTCGGGGACGTCGCACAACCTGGGGCAGAATTTTTCCAAGGCCTTCGAGATCCGCTACCTCGACGACAAGGGCGAGCTGCAATTTTGCTGGACGACGTCGTGGGGACTTTCCACGCGATTCATCGGCGCCATCATCATGGTGCACGGCGACGACCAGGGACTGATCCTGCCGCCAAGACTCGCGCCGTACCAGGCGGTCATTGTGCCCATCTGGAAGAACGACGAGGAAAAAACGCTGGTGATGAGCGCGGCGAAAGAAATCCGCACACAACTCACTGCCGCAGGCGTGCGAGTGAAAACCGACGAGCGCGAAGGAATGTCACCCGGCTTTAAGTTCAACGATTGGGAGATGCGCGGGGTGCCGCTGCGCATTGAAGTGGGGCCGAAAGACGTGGCCAAGGGCACGGTGGTGCTGGCGCGGCGCGATAAGCCCGGGCGGGAAGGAAAGGCGTTTGTCTCGCGTGACGGCCTGGCGACGAGCGTGGCGAAACTGCTCGACGAAATTCACACCGCGCTCTACGACCGCGCGCTGGCGTTTCGCAAAGCCAACACCGTCGAGACGGAAGACTACACGGAATTCAAGAAAGCCGTGGAAAAGGGCTTTGCGTTTTCCCACTGGTGCGGCAGCGCGGATTGCGAAGAAAAAATCAAGGAAGAAACCAAGGCTACCATGCGCTGCATCCCGCTCGACCAGACTCCCTCCGAAGGCAAGTGCGTCTATTGCGCGAAGGCCGCGCGCGAGCGAGCCATCTTCGCGAAAGCGTATTAGCAGGTGCCGCTTTCCATCCATTTTCCGCCATCCAAACTCTCCTTGCTTTACACAGTAGATTAGTATACAGAAGGGTAAATCAAAATCCGCTTGGACGAGGTGGCCCATGCCCGGCGTCCCCCTTTCCGAGAATTTACGGCGCGAATATGAAAACCTCTTTAACACGTGCACGACGCGGCCCGACTGCACGAAGGTGGTGGAAGCACTGGTGGCGAAGCTGCAAGCAAACAAAGCGCGTTATCAAAGCGTGAGCGAGGCCATCGGAATTCCGTGGAGCTTTGTGGCGGTTATTCACAACATGGAAGCGGGACTGAATTTCTCCAGGCACCTGCACAACGGCGATCCGCTCGCGGCGCGCACCGTGCAAGTACCCGCGGGCCGGCCCAAGACTGGCAATCCTCCCTTCACCTGGGCGGAGAGCGCCGGCGACGCCCTGGCGATGAAGGGGCTGAGTGCCGCGACGGACTGGAGCCTTGCCGGGACGCTCTATCAACTGGAGCGATACAACGGGTGGGGCTATCGCCTGCGGCATCCGCACGTGCTCTCACCCTACTTGTGGAGTTTTTCTAACCATTACACGAGCGGCAAGTATGTGGCGGATGGCACGTGGTCGGATAGCGCCGTGTCTAAGCAGTGCGGAGCCGCGGTGCTGCTGCGACGCATGGCGGAGAATGGGCAGGTTGAGTTTGCCGATCAACCCGCGCCGCTGCCAAAGAGCAAGCCTCTCGTCGTACGCCACTCGATGAAGAAATCGAAAGACGCGGCGATTGCAGCGCGCGTGGAAGAGCTCCAGCGCTGGCTGAACACATTTCCGGGGATTTTTGTCAAAGAGGACGGCGTGCCCGGAGACCGCACTTCCGAGGCGTACAAGAAAGTCACCGGATCGTATCTCCCGGGCGATCCACGGGGTTGATGCCGCTCCATTTCCGGCCAAGGAAATATCCCACGCAAAAGCCTGTTAGCTAGACGGAACGCGGGGCTTGGTCGCGTCTCGACACCCGCGCGGGGCAGTGCTAGGATTTTCCTTCCGGTCCACCGGCTCGGCCGGTTTCCACGCTAATGCGTATGGGGAGAACTCCATGAAGGGCAATCAGCAGCGAGGCGCAGGCAGCATCAAAGCCATCTTTGCGACCGCGATCCTCGTAGTCATCGCGTGGACGCTCTTTCAGGTGGTGCCCGCGTACATGGATAACTACTGGGTGCAGGACGCCATGACCAACGAGGCGCGGTTGGCCGCCGTCAACCGCAAGAGCGATGATGACGTGCGCGAGGCCATCTGGAAGGTCATCCGCGAGCGCGATATCAAGGCTACGCCGCCCATCCAGCGCGAGAGCATCCGCGTGGAATACATGGGCCGCGCGGTGAACATCTCCCTGAAGTACAGCATCGAAGTGAATTTGTACTTCTACAAGTTCACGCTCAATTTCACGCCGAACGCCGGCGATCGTCCCATCGTGTAGAAGCCGTCTGTCCAGACGACATGCGGCCGCAGGCCGCACGGCCGGCACGAACCTTTGGAGCCCAGCGCGCATCGAAGTTCGCAGGCCGGACTCTATTCGGGTTCCGGCGCAGGGTAGGCTCGCATTGCGCGTACGCATCAGCAAAGGTTTCTGGTCCTCGCGGTTCGGCCTCGCTCTTCTGGGGGCCGCCCTCCTGTTTTTTCTCACCGGCGCCGGCATCTTCGCGTTCTACTACGTGCGCTATTCGCGCATGATTGACGAGCGGCTCTCCGGGCAAGCATTCGAGAATACTTCGCGGGTCTTCACCGGGCCGCGGCGCATCGCTCCGGGGCAGAGTGTTTCGCCCGGAGAGATGGCGTCGTACCTGCAACGCGCTGGATACAGCGACACCGACGCTGCCGGAGCTATCGGGCGCTACCGGCTGTCGGGTTCGTGGCTGGAGGTGCGCCCCGCGGCGGGGTCATACTTCGGCGCGGGGCCGGCGCTGCGCGTGGAGTTTTCCGGCGGTGCAGTGGCGCGCATCGTCAACCTGCGCACAGGCGGCGCGCTGGACAGCGCGGAACTCGAGCCGGAACTGCTGACCAATCTTTTCGATGTTTCGCGCGAGAAGCGGCGCCTGGTGCGCTTCAACGATTTGCCCAAGCATCTGGTGGACGCCGTGCTCTCCGCGGGAGACAAGCGTTTCTTCGAGCATCCGGGGTTCGATCCCATCCGCATTCTGGGCGCGGCGTGGGCCAACGTGCGCCGCTCGGACCGCACGGAAGGCGCCAGCACCATTTCCATGCAGGTGGCGCGCAGCTATTTCTTCAGCACCGAGCGCACGTGGAAACGCAAAGCAGCGGAGACGCTGGTGGCGCTGCAACTCGAGCAACGCTTCAGCAAAGAACAGATTTTCGAGCTGTACGCCAACCAGGTGTACTTGGGCAACCGCGGGAGCTTCGCCATCCGCGGATTCGGCGAGGCGGCGCGGGCGTATTTCGGGAAGGACGTGCGCGACCTCTCGCTGGCCGAAGCGGCGTTTCTGGCGGGCATCGCGCGTGCGCCGAACCGCTACTCGTCCGCCGAACGGCACGTGGAGCGCGCCAACGAAGCGCGCGATCGCGTGCTGACGCAGATGGTGGAGAACGGGCAAGTCTCCGCGGAGGCGGCCGCGGCCGCGAAGAAAGCGGCGTGGCACATCCTCAGCGGCACGCTGGAAACCAGCGCAGCGCCGTACTTCGTGGATATGGTCAAGGACCACCTGCTGGAGCGCATCACCGAAGCGGACCTCATCGCGCAGAGTTACCGCATCTACACAACGCTGGACAGCGACCTGCAACGCGCCGCGGCGGAAGCGATGGACGTGGGCTTGCGCGAGATTGACAAGCAACTAGCCCCGCGGTACGCGCGCTGGCGGCTGCAACAGAAGAAAACCGGGGAGCCCGCGCCGCTGGCGCAAGTGGCGCTGGTGGCGCTGGATGCGCGGACCGGAGAAATTAAGGCGCTCATCGGCGGGCGCAATTACGGCCAGAGCCAGTTGAACCGCGTACTGGCGCGGCGGCAGCCGGGCTCGGCGTTCAAGCCGTTTGTGTACGCCGCGGCCTTCGACAACGCCGTGGACGGCCTTGAACCAATCATCACGCCCATCACCACGGTGATGGACGAGCCCACTACTTTCCACTTCGAGGACAAGGAATACACGCCGAACAATTACGGCGAACAGTTTTACGGCACGGTGACGCTGCGCGAGGCACTGAAGCGTTCGCTGAATGTGGCCACGGTGAAAGTGGCGGAGATGGTCGGTTATGACCGCGTGGTGGAAATGGCGCGGCGGCTGGGGTTGGACCCGAAAATTCAGGCCACGCCTGCGGTGGCGCTGGGAGCGTATGAGATGACGCCGCTGGACGTGGCGGCGGGCTACACGGTGTTCGCCAGCGGCGGCGAGCGTGCGGAGCCGATGTTTATCCGCAGCGTGGTCTCCGCCACAGGCGTTTCGATGGAACGCAACACACCGCGCAAACATGCGGTGCTTGACCCGCGCGTGGCGTACATGGTGACGAATCTACTGGAAGAAGTGGTGAATCACGGCACGGCTGCGGGCGTGCGCTCGCGCGGATTCACCGCGCCCGCCGCAGGAAAAACGGGGACGTCGCACGATGGCTGGTTCGCCGGTTTCACCAGCAACCTGCTATGCGTGGTGTGGGTCGGCTTCGACGACAACCGCGAGCTAGGTCTGGCGGGCTCGGCCTCCGCGGCGCCCATCTGGGCGGAGTTCATGAAGCGCGCGACGGCTTTGCCTGCGTACCGCAACACACAAGAGTTTGGACCGCCCCCCGGCGTGATTACCGCGCTGATTGATCCGGTGACGCTGTACCTGGCGACGCCGTCGTGCCCCGCGCCGCGAGAAGAAGTGTTCATCGAAGGCACGGAGCCGAAGGAGTTCTGCCCGAGCCACGGCGGTCGCTCGCTGGCGCAATCTGCCGAGGGCGGCTCGTGGCTCTCGCGCATCTTTGGCGGAAAGAAGAAAGAGCCCGAGCCGGAAGCGGAAGCTGAAGAAGCGCCCTCTGCGCCCGCGGGGGACGCAAAGGCAAGCGGATCGTCCGCGACGGCGCGGCCCGTTGCCAAGCCGCGCGCGGCGAAACCTGCGGCAAAGACTCCCGCGGGAGGCGCCACCCAGCAAGCGGAGGCTCCGCAAGAACGAAAGAGCATTTGGCAGCGACTTTTTGGTATCTTTGGGGGAGGAAAAAAGGACGCACCCAAGCCGCCGGCAGGGGAACCGGCGAAAAAGAAAGATGACAAGCAGCAGGCGCCGCCGCGTCCCGCCAAACCGGGAACCGGCGCCGGGGAGGGGAAGTCGCCATGAACGCATTTCAAGTGAAGAGGGTATTCTGTCTCCGGCCTGTGCTGCTTCTGCTCGCAATGACTTTGAGCTTTCCGCTCTCCGCCACGCCACAGGAAACTTCGCAGGAACCGCCGTCGCCGCGCACGCCACGAGAGATCGCGGAATTGCGGGCGGACATCATGATGGCGCGCAAGCTGTACTCCGATGCGATTGAAGCGTACGAAGTGCTGCTAAAGAAAGAGCCAAAGAACGCGGAGCTGCTGAACAAGATCGGCGTGGGCTACAGTAACCTGACGAAACTGGACAAGGCCAAGAAATACTACGAGCGAGCCATTAAGGCCAACCCCAAGTACGCTTCGGCGCTGAACAACTTGGGCACCGTGCATTTCTATCAAAAGAAATTCCGCCGCGCGATCAAGGTGTACGAGCGGGCCATCGCGGTGAACCCCAATTCCGCCACCTTCCACGGAAACGCGGGCCATGCTTGGTTTGCGGACAAAAAATATCCCCAGGCCATCACCGCGTGGGTCCGCGCTTTGGAACTGGACCCGCAGGTGTTCGAGCACCGCGGCGGCGCAGGCGGCACGATCCTGCAAACCAGTTCAGTAGAGCAGCGCTCGATTTTTTATTTTTACATGGCGAAGACCTATGCCAGCCTGAACAACGCGGAGCGCTGCGCGCATTTTCTGAAGCGCGCCATTGACGAGGGGTACAAAAAAATCGCTGAGATTGAAAAGGATCCGGCCTTCGCAAGCGTCATCAACGACCCGCTGGTGAAAGAAGCGCTACAAACACCTCCGCCCACGCCGCTGGCGCGGCCGACAACCTAAATTACTTCTTTGGCGTAGACTTCCCTGAGAGATCCAAGAGCGTGGAAACCGTGCCCATTTTTTTCGCGACATTGTCGCGCAGGAGCACGCGGGCTTCGTAACGGCCGGGAGCGAGCGCAACCTGCTTGCGGAAGCGGAATCCTGACATGGCGAAAATCTTCTGCTGGTCGGGACTAATCCAAGTGGTCAAAGTTACCGGAAAAGTCCTTCCCTCCGTTTTTCCAATCGGCCGCACAAATGCCAGGTAATCCAGATTGATGCGGGAGTCATCCGGATTCACCGCGATGCCTCCGGCCGGAGAAATGAGCACGAATTCAACCTGCACTTCCTTGCCTTGCGTGGCCACGACGGACCAACTCAAGCGCAGCGGAACGAACGTGTAGTCGAGGGGGGACACCAGAGCACTATTGACCTCTTCTTTCCCGATTGACGGTGCCTTGCCTTCGACAGGCGCCACCATGAATCCACTCCGGGCACGCACTACCGTCTTGGGCTGATTCATGGTGAGCTTCAGAGTGTGCCAGCCGGGCTTGTTGTCTCCGCGCAAATAAAATCCGAGGATGTAGTAGTGATTCCCATCGGACAGGAGCTGCTCCACGCATTTGGTGGGAAAGGTTGTGCAAGTCTGTCCACCAGTTTTCTCCGCGACTGCTAAAAGCGAAGCCGTATTTGTCGGGATTTGACCGGAGTTCGGGCGCATAAGTTCTGCGGAGCCGGAGTTTTCCGGCGAGAATTTTCGCTCCCATTCCGGGTTCACCGTCCCATTGCTGTCGATCGGATAAACGGAAATATTGGCATGGCTCAAAGACTTCCACGCACGTGTCAACTTATCTTCCAATTGGGATTCGAATCGCAGGCTTGTGGAAGTGACACCCTGAAAAGCGTCCCATGTTCCTCCTGGAAAACCCGTGGACATCCAGATCAGCTTCTTGCGCCCCGGAACGCCGCGGTAGGCTTCGGAAATCTGCTGAATCGCATCCACAGTCATTTCCGCTTTTCTGAGCCCAATATCCGACAAAGTGTCGCGGTACATATCGAGGTGACGCAAAACTGAGCTGCTTTGGCCTTCTTCCATTAGAGCAAACGGGCTCGCCCAATTCGCAAGCGTCTCCGGCGGGGGCGTCTTGCCGGATTGCCAGCGCTCGATGGCTTTGGTGAGATTTCCGAGGTCGCTGGCGAAGGAATGGATTTGAATCAAGCCGTCACGAGAGAGCAGGAAAACGCTCACGGGCATGTGGGCCTCCGCAAACTGGCGCGTCATATCACCCAGGAAACTGGAGATGCGTGCGCGTGTGGCCCAACTACTGTTGAGATAATCAAGAAAAAGAATGACCACGTCCTGGCGGGCTTCGGCCGGAGCGTAATTTTGCACGGTGCGTGGAGGGAGGGCGACGCCCTCCACCTTAGCAGGCATTGCGTCAATTTCTTCGAACACCTCCACCGGTTCCGGCTGGCCGTTGTGCAGCAGGACAAAATCCTTCGCGGTGAGTCCGGTGACTGGTTTTCCATCTTGCGTCACAACCGCGGGCACCAGCACCAGCTCGGCTTTGCGCTTGATGGTGGAGGTGGGGGCTTCTTGCTGCTGGCCAGTCGCGGGCGCGATGGTCAGCAAGATTACCGCGAGGGCCCAGTAGCATCGCTTCATGGGACCTTCTTTTGGAGCGCTAGAGGACGGGCGGCGTCTTGATTCTGGCACTTCTTACTTTAGTGAATACCGGAATTGCATTTTGCGCGTGCTCACCAAGCGGCGGCGTGAAGCCGCCGCTACTCGGGCATAGTGCTGTTATACTGATGACAGCATGCTGCCTCGGACTGTCCTCGCCGTGGCGTCACTCCTCCCTGTGGGCAGGGCGGCGCGAGCCGCATCCGCCGCGCGTTGGATTGTCCGTGCAGGAGACCGCCCATGAAACGCAGAAAATTCTGGCTGAGGGCATCGCTGTTGCTGGTGGCGGGCACCGCGATGGCAGCGGCCAGGCAGGCGCCGCCTGCGGCACCTGCCGCGCCGGATGCAGCGCGAGTGCTGGAAGTGCGGCTGGATGACGCGATCTATCCGACGCAGGCCGACTTCATCCATGACGCGTTTGCGGAAGCGGCGCGCACGAACGCGCGGCTGGTGCTCATCACCATGAACACGCCCGGCGGGCTGGACAGCTCCATGCGCGCCATCATCCAGCAAATCATCACCTCGCCGGTGCCGACCGTGGTGTACGTGTCGCCGGCGGGGACGCGTGCGGCCTCGGCGGGCTACTACATATTGCTTTCCGCGGACATTGCGGCGATGGCGCCGGGCACAAACACCGGCGCGGCCTCGCCGATATTCGTCATCGGCGGGCAGCCGGTGCAGATTGACGAAACCCTGCGCAAGAAAGTGATGAACGATGCCGCGGCGTATCTGCGCAGCATCACCGACAAGCGCGGGCGCAATCCGAAGCTGGCGGAACTGGCGGTCACCGAGGCCAAAGCGTTCACAGAACGCGAGGCGCTTGAGGGCAAGCTGATTGACCTGATCGCGCCGAGTACGGAGGATTTGCTGGCGCAGTTGAACGGGCGGGAAATCCGGCGCTTCGACGGCACGACCGTGAAGCTGGCGCTGCCCAACCCTGTGCGCACGAATTTCGAGATGACGGGGCGGCAGAAATTCCTGGGACGCATCGCACGCCCGGACGTGATGTTCATCCTTGTGGTTTTGGCGGTACTGGGAATTTATTTCGAGTTCAGCAATCCCGGGCTGATTGTGCCGGGCGTCGTCGGAGGCGTGTCGCTGATCCTGGCGCTGATCGCCATGCAAATCCTGCCGATCAATGCGGTGGGCGTGCTGCTGATCCTGACGGCGCTGGTGCTGTTCGTGCTGGAAGCGAAAATCACCAGCCACGGCTTGTTGGGCATGGCGGGCGCGCTGGCGATGTTCTTTGGCGCGATGCTACTGATTAAGCCGGGCATCACCGGGGCGGGTGTCAGCCCAATGGTGGCGGGGATTGTCACACTGCCGTTTGCGTTGATTACCGTGCTGCTGATGCGGCAGGTGTTCAAATCGTTTTCGTGGAAGCCGTCCACCGGCATGGAGCAAATGGTGGGCGCGAGTGGCGAAGTGACCACGGCGGGGGAAACACCCCAGGCCGATGGTTCCTATCACGGCCAGGCCTCAGTGCAAGGCGAACTGTGGCGCGTGGTAGCGGCGCAGGCGCTTCCCAAGGGCGCGCGCATACGCGTGATGAAGGTGGACGGGCTGACATTGCATGTAGAATTGGCCGGTGCGCCGCAAGATGCGGCCGCTGCCACGACGAAGCACGCATGAGTTTGAGGCGAGCCACAAACTTTGCATGACGCACTCGGTGTACAGTTTCTCTGAGGGAGGGCACGATGGCTGAATACGCATGGATCATCGCGGTCTTTATTTTCTTCATCTGGTTTTGGAATTCGCTGTACATCATCAAGGAATGGGAACGCGGTGCGGTGCTGCGGCTGGGACGGATGCTTCCGGACGCAAAGGGGGCGGGCCTGCGCATTGTGCTGTGGCCCATCGAGACGCTGTACCGCATTCCGCTGCGGCTGGTGACGCTGGACGTGCCACCGCAGGACGTCATCACGCGCGACAACGTCTCCGTGAAGGTAAATGCGGTGTGCTATTTCAAGGTGGTGGACGCCAACCGTGCGCTGCGCGAAGTGGAAAATTATCTGTATGCCACGTCGCAGCTTGCGCAGACCACGCTGCGCAGCATCGTGGGCCAGTTCGAGCTGGACCACATTCTCTCGGAACGCGAAAAGGTAAACTCCAAATTGCAGGAAATCCTTGACCACGACACCGAACCGTGGGGTATTAAGGTGACGAAGGTGGAAGTCAAACAGGTGGACATTCCGGAAGAAATGCGCCGCGCCATCGCCAAACAGGCGGAGGCGGAGCGCGAGCGTCGCGCCAAGGTGATCCACGCGGACGGCGAATACCAGGCCTCCGCAAAACTGTCGCAGGCGGCGGAAGTGCTGGCCACGCAGCCCGCGGCGATCCAGCTCCGCTATCTGCAAACACTCACGGAAATTGGCGTGGAAAAGAACACGACGATCGTGTTCCCGCTGCCGGTGGACCTCATAAGCCTGTGGGTGAAATCCATGAAAGAGAAAGAGACGAAATAAACGATGGGTAACGGAATGAAAAAACCTGGGGGCGGCCGCGAGACGGTGCTGGAAAGCCGCCACGTGGTGGGAATGTTCCTTGGCGTGGTGGTGCTGTGCGGCGTGTTCTTCACGCTGGGCTACGTGATGGGACGCACACAGCAGGACTCCAGCGTGAAGGCGGTTTCCGCGTCGAATGCCGCGGCGCGCCCGGCGGGAAAACCTGCGACGCCTGCTCCGGCGCCGTCGAGCTGGGATTTCATGGGCGGTGACGCGAAAAAGGCGCCGGACAAGCTGGAAGCGCCGGCGAAAACCACCGCTGCCGGCGGGCCGCCACCGGTAATTACGTCCACGCCGATTAAAACGGAAGGCGCTGTGACGAAAGCGCCGGAAAAGACGGCACCGGTAACGAGGACTTCTCCTGCGCCGCCGAAGAATGCGCTGACTAAAGCGCCGGCCATTCCGCGCGGCTACGTGGTGCTGCAAATCGCGGCGCTCACGCGCGAAGGCGACGCGCTGGCGCTGGTCGAGGCGCTGCAGAAAAAACAGTTTCCGGCGTTTCTTCTTGCGCCGACTACCGGCAACCTCTACCGCGTGCAGGTCGGGCCGTATCCCGACGGCAAGGCCGCCGACACCGCCAAAAAAGCCCTCGAACGCGAAGGCTTCAAAGCCATCACCAAGCGCTGACGCATGAATCTGCCTCTGCGCTGGCGCCTGCTTGCCGCTTGCGGTTCGGGGATCCTGCTTCCATTCGCGTTTGCCCCGCATAACGCGCGCTTGCTGCCTTGCCTCGGGCTCGTTCTACTTTTCCAACCGCTGCTGGGTGCATCGCCGCGAGTGGCGGCGGCGTGCGGGCTGCTGCATGGATTCTTTTTCTATTGTTTGTCCGTGCGCTGGATTTACAGCGTCATGCATGAGCACGGGGGACTCTCCCCGATTTCTGCCGCGGGCGTGCTGGTGGCGTTCGTTCTGTACCTGTCAATTTTTCCAGTCATGTTTTCACTGTTGCTTGCATTCTTGAGCCGGCGAAGCGTGACCCTTGCGTGCGTGGCCGCGCCGTTTCTGTGGGTGGCAGTGGAATATGGCCGGACGCACGCGCCGATTCTCGGATTTCAGTGGAACCAGCTCGGGTATTCCCTGTGGTACCACCTCGGGCTGCTACAGATAGTGACGCTGACAGGAATCTACGGACTTACGTTTGTGCTGGCCGGGTACAACGCGCTGCTCACGTGGGCGCTGGCGCAGAAATCGCGCCTGGCGCTGACGATTTGGTTTCTGTGCACGCTGGCCATCCTTGGTAGCGAGAAAATCCCTGAGCGTTTTGTTCCACAAGAGCGTGCAGCGCGTGCCGCGGTGTTGGTGCAGACGAATTTTCCCGAGGCGCCATCCTATCCCGTGGATTGGATGGAACAGCACGCCAGAGAAATGGACGAGCTCGAGCGCTTGAGCGTTGACGCGGGAAAGAATTCCGACTTGATTATCTGGCCGGAAGTGCCCGCGCCGTTCTACTTTGTGGACCCGAAATTCACCGTGCGCGCACAGAAAATTGCGCGCGATGCGGGCACGCCTTTTCTCGTCGGCGTGGTGGAGTGGCGGCCCGGGCCGGACAAGCGCATGCTGCCGTACAACAGCGCGGTGATGCTGGACCCGGCGGGGAAGCGCGTGTTTCAGTATGATAAGATTCATCTGGTGCCGTTTGGCGAGTACGTGCCGTTGCGGAGATTGTTGACGTTTGCTTCGCAACTGACCGCGGAAGTGGGCGGCTACCAGGCCGGCAAGCAGTACAGCACGGGCGAGCTTCCCGACAAGCCCGCGCCGTGGGAATTTCGCGAGCCCGGGCCACCGCACAAGTTCGGCGTGTTCATCTGCTTCGAAGCGGTCTTTCCGAGCTTGGTGCGTCAATTCACGGTGGGCGGGGCGGAGCTGCTCATCAATATTTCGAATGATGGGTGGTACGGGCGCTCGGCCGCGCCGGATCAGCACTTGGCCATGGCCCGCGTACGCGCCGTCGAAAATCGGCGCTGGCTGCTGCGCGCGACGAACAACGGTTACACGGCGGCCATTGATCCGTACGGCAGGGAAGTGGCGCGGCTTGATGCGGATATCCGCGGGGTGTTGCGCGCGCCATTCAGTTTTCGCAAGGACCAGACATTGTATGCGCGGTGGGGCGATTGGTTTGCGTGGCTGTGCGTAATTGCTTCATTAGGTTTTATTGTTGGTGCGAGACTTGCTTTGTCCAAGGGCGCGGCAAGCGATGCCTCAACGAAGGGATAGCAACCAGTGATTCTTGAAGACCTGCAACACCGATACGAGCAGTTGAAGCCCCGCCTGGAGCTGGTGCGGAGTTTTCTTTGACGTTGCCCGCCATCGTGAACTGCTGACCCGCCTCGAAGAAAAAACCAGCCGGCCGGATTTCTGGCAGGACCAGGAAAAAGCGCAAAAGACGCTCCAGGAGCGCAAGCAGTCCGAGGAGCGCGTGAACGCAGACGCGGAGCTGACGCGGCGCCGCGGGGAAATTGAAGCGTTTCTCGAACTGGCGCAGGAAGAAACGAATGTGTCCGCGCGCGAAGAATTGCTGGCCGGGCTGGCGAAGGAACTCGACGGGACGGAAACCTACATCTCCGAGCAGGAGACGAAAACGCTGCTCTCCGGTGAAACCGACGCGCTCTACGCCATCATGACCATCAAGCCCGGCGCGGGCGGCACGGAGTCGCAAGACTGGGCGGAAATTCTGCTGCGCATGTACCTGCGCTGGGCGGAACGCAAGGGTTTTCGCGCGACGGTGATGGACTCAACCCCGGGCGAAGAGGCGGGCCTGAAGTCTGCGACGGTGCGCTTTGAAGGCGAAAACGCCTACGGCCTGCTGGCCGGAGAGAGCGGCGTGCACCGGTTGGTGCGCATTTCGCCGTTCGACCAGGCGGCGCGGCGGCACACGTCGTTCGCGTCCGTGTTTGTGATTCCGGAAATTGACGACAGCATCGAAATTGACATCAAGCCGGATGAAATCCGCATGGACACGTTTCGCGCGGGCGGCGCGGGCGGACAGAACGTCAACAAGGTTGAAACCGCGGTGCGCTACACGCATCTGCCCAGCGGCATCGTGGTGCAGTGCCAGACCGAGCGCAGCCAGCACAAGAATCGCGAGCTGGCTATGAAACTGCTGAGGTCGCGGCTCTACGAGTACGAACTGGAAAAACGCAAGGCGAAGTCCAACAAGCTCGACGAGCAGAAGCTGGACATCAGCTTCGGCAGCCAGATCCGCTCCTACGTCATGCAGCCGTACCGGATGATTAAGGATTTGCGCACGCGGTTCGAGGTGGGCGACGTGGACCGCGTGCTGGACGGCGACCTCGACCCATTCATTCGAGCCTACTTGATGGCCAAGCGGACGGGGACGGTGGCGGCGCCTATCGAAGCCGAGGAAGAGTAGGGGACCTGGCAAGTCCCTAAGCCTCAGAAGCCCGTCCTGCGAGCGTTTCACCCCTCGAAAACGGCCCTTCACTGCGCCAATAAAGCGTTTCAGGCGAATGCGTTGACAGCTCTTTGAGCGCATGCTAACCTCGCTTTTTTGAAATTCCCGCCATTGGGGCGACTGTGAGCCCGCGGGCCGCTCTGCAAATCCATGTAGGAGACTGTTTTGGCACCTGACAACCGCAACTTCCTATTCACCTCGGAGTCTGTTACCGAGGGCCACCCCGACAAGATTGCTGACCAAATTTCCGACGCCGTGCTCGACGGAGTCCTCTCCCAGGACGCCAACGGGCGCGTGGCCTGCGAAACGCTGGTTACCACCGGACTGGTGGTGGTGGCCGGCGAGATTACCACCAGCGCCTACGTGGATTTTTCCGACGTGGCGCGCAGCGTGGTGCGCGATGTCGGCTACACCCGCGCCAAATTCGGCTTCGATGCCGACACCTGCGCGGTGATTTCCTCCATCAAGAAGCAGTCCGGCGACATCGCCCTCGGTGTGGACACCGGCGGCGCTGGCGACCAGGGATTGATGTTCGGCTTCGCGTGCGACGAGACCGACGAGCTGATGCCCATGCCCATTTTCCTTGCGCACAAGCTCTGCCGACGTCTCTCGGAAGTGCGCAAGAGCGGCATGGTGGATTTCCTGCGGCCCGACGGCAAGACGCAGGTCACGGTCGAATATGCTAACGGCCGGCCGCGGCGGGTGGATTGCGTAGTCGTCTCCACGCAGCACAGCGACACGGTTTCCAACCGCGACCTCCACGAAACGGTGAAGAACGAAGTGATTCAGCACGTCATCCCCCCGGCGATGATGGACAAGAACACGCGCTTCCACATCAACCCTACCGGCCGCTTCGTTGTCGGCGGGCCGATGGGCGACGCCGGGCTCACTGGAAGAAAAATTATCGTGGACACCTACGGCGGCTACAGCCGTCACGGTGGCGGAGCGTTCAGCGGCAAAGACCCGACCAAGGTGGACCGCAGCGCAAGCTACATGGCGCGCTATATCGCCAAGAACCTGGTGGCTGCCGGCGTGGCCAGCAAAGTGGAAGTGCAACTGGCGTACGCCATCGGCGTCGCCGAGCCGGTCAGCGTGATGGCCGACACGTTCGGCACCGGCCTGATCCCCGACGAGAAGCTGACGGACATCATCCGCGCGAATTTCTCGTTGACGCCGCGCGGCATCATCGAAACGCTCAATCTTCGCCGGCCCATCTACCGCCAAACCGCCGCGTACGGGCACTTCGGCCGCCCCGAGCCTGGGTTTACGTGGGAGCGGTCGGACAAGGCCGAAGCCATCCGCAAGGAAGTGGGTTCCCGCGGCGCCGTGGTCGCGGCCCGCAGCTAAGAGACTCATTTATTTGAATTCGTAAAAATCGAATCCGGAGTGTGTGCATGTCCACCGCACAAAAATTGAATGGCGACGTGAAGGACCTCGGGCTGGCCGAAAAGGGCAAACGCAAAATCGAATGGGCCAATCAGCAGATGCCCGTGCTGCAGTTGATCCGCAAGCGCTTCATCAAGGAGCAGCCGCTGAAGGGCGTACGGCTTTCCGCTTGCCTGCACGTCACCAGCGAGACCGCCAACCTGGCCATTGTGCTGCGCGACGGCGGTGCCGACGTGGTGCTGTGCGCGTCAAACCCGCTTTCCACACAGGATGAAGTGGCCGCGTCGCTGGTGAAGGACTACGGCATTCCGACATTCGCCATCAAGGGCGAGGACAACGCCACCTACTACGCGCACATCAATGCCGCGCTGGACCACAAGCCGCAAATCACTATGGACGACGGCGCTGACCTGGTCACCATTCTGCTCACCAAGCGCACCGACCTGGTCGCGAACGTCATCGGCGGCACGGAAGAAACAACGACCGGCGTCATCCGGCTGCGCGCCATGGCCAAGGACGGTACGCTGAAGTATCCCATCATCGCGGTGAACGACGCGCTGACCAAGCACCTGTTCGATAACCGCTACGGCACGGGACAATCCACGATTGACGGAATCCTGCGCGCGACGAATCTGCTGATTGCGGGCTTGAAATTTGTGGTGGCCGGATACGGCTGGTGCGGGCGCGGCGTGGCCATGCGCGCGAAGGGACTCGGCGCGGACGTCATCATCACGGAAATTAATCCGGTGCGCGCGCTGGAAGCGACGATGGACGGCTTCCGCGTGATGCCCATGGACGAAGCGGCGAAAATCGGCGACGTGTTCGTCACCGTCACCGGCTGCAAAGACATCATTGTCGCCGAACATTTTCTGGCGATGAAGGACGGCGCAGTGGTGTGCAACTCCGGGCACTTCAACGTGGAGATTGACATCCCTGCTCTCGAAAAACTAGCCAGCAGCAAGAAAATCGCGCGGCCGCTGGTGGATGAATATGCGCTGAAAGACGGACGGCGGATTTATCTGCTCGGCGAAGGCCGGCTCGTGAATCTGGCGACCGCCGAAGGACATCCCGCCGCGGTGATGGATATGAGTTTCGCCAACCAGGCGCTATCCGCGGAGTACATGTTGAAAAACCACGCGGAGCTCGAGAACAAAGTGTACTCCGTGCCCGAACACCTTGACCGCGAGATTGCACGCCTCAAGCTCGCTTCGATGGGCGTGCAAGTGGACAAGCTGACGGCGGAGCAGGAACTGTACCTGGCATCGTGGTCGGAAGGCACTTAGAAAGTCGTCCGTGGTCAGTTTTCAGTTGTCAGTAGGGGCGACCGCAGGTCGCCCCTATGTTTTTGTCTGCGAACTTCTGCGGACTCTGCACTTCGGTACTGAAACTGATTTCTGATATTCTGTCTCGCCCATGAATCAGGAACTTGCCAATCACGCGCTCAACACCGCCAAACTGCGGGGAGCGACGTACGCCGACCTGCGTGTGATGGACATCCGCCAGCGCGAACTCTCCACAAAAAACGGGGAAGTGGGCACCTGCGGTGAAAGCGAATCGTTCGGCATCGGCATCCGCGTGATTGCCGGCGGCGCGTGGGGATTCGCGTCCACGGATCGGCTGACGAAGGAAGGCGTGCAGGCGTGCGCGGCGCAAGCGGTGGCGATTGCCAAAGCGTCAGCGCTGGCGAAAACGCACGCGATTGAATTGGTCCCCGAAGACGCGTACGTGGACGCGTGGCAGAACCCGTACATCAAAGAGCCTTTCCAGATTCCAATGGAGCGGCAGCTCGCGCTTCTGAAAGCTGCGGACGACGAGATGCGCAAGGTGAAGGGCATCACGCTCACGGAAACGGGCATGGTGTTTCGCCGCATCGAGCAACTCTTCGCGTCGTCGGCAGGGTCGCGCATTCATCAGGTAAAGATGCAGTCGGGCGCGGGCATCGTCGCGTACAGTTTCCGGAACAACGAATTGCAAAAGCGCTCCTATCCGGCCAGCTTCGGAGGGCAGCACGCGTTACAGGGCTATGAAATGGTAGAGGCCATGGACCTGGCCGGAAATGCGCGGCGCGGCGGCAGATGCGCGGTGGCGCTGCACAGCGCTGCGCAGTGTCCAGAAGGCGTGAGGACAATCATTCTCGAAAGCTCGCAGCTCGGATTGCAGGTGCACGAATCCGTCGGGCATCCCATCGAACTGGACCGCGTGCTGGGCATGGAAGCGAACATGGCGGGCACAAGTTTTCTGACCACGGACAAGCTGCGCAAACTGCGTTATGCCGCGGACATCGTCAGCGTGGTCGCCGACGCGCGGCTGGAGCACGGGCCGGGACTGGGCACGTTTGGCTACGACGACGAAGGCGTGCCGGGGCAGTGCACAAACATCATTACCAGCGGCCTCTTCACCGGGTATCTGACGAGCCGCGACACCGCGGCGATGATTGGCGAACGGCGCTCCGGCGGCACGGTCCGCGGGGAAAGCTGGAACCGGCTGCCGATGATCCGCATGACCAACATCAGCCTGCTGCCGGGTACGTGGAAATACGAAGACCTTCTCGCCGATACCGACGATGCGATTCTGATGGAGACGAATCGCTCTTGGTCCATTGACGACAAGCGCTACCATTTCCAATTTTCCACGGAAATCGGCTGGGAAATTCGCGGCGGCCAAAAGGTGCGCATGCTGAAAAATCCCAGCTACAGTGGCATCACCACGGAGTTTTGGAATTCGTGCGATGCCATTTGCTCGCGCGATTACTGGACGCTGTGGGGCACGCCCAACTGCGGCAAAGGCCAGCCCATGCAGACCATGGGTACCGGCCACGGCGCGAGCCCGTCGCGGTTCCGTAATGTGAAAGTTGGTATGGCATTCAAGAAAGATTAGCCGCTTCTAGGTCGCGGGCGGACGTCGGCACAGAGTCACAGAGGAATGAAACTAAGACGGCACAAATCGAGGCGATCGAATAAGGAGGAAGCGGCGACACGGCTGCGTTCGTTTGGCGAACTGCGGCGGATTGCGGACAGAATTCTACGGCTGAGCGATGCAGACGAAACGGAAATCACGATTGATGCGGGCGCGGACGCTCTGACGCGGTTTGCGAACAACACGATTCACCAGCACGTAGCCGAAGAGTTTTTGACCATTTCCGTGCGCACGGTGCTCGATGGGCGCACTGCGCGCGCGACCACGAACAAGACGGATGAGGAATCGTTGCGGCGCGTAGTGGCGGCCTCCACGCGGATTGCGCGGTCGCAACCGAAGTCTCCCGGCCTGCTGCCGATGCCGGGCGCGCAGAAGTACGAGAAGGTGAAACGGTGGTGCGAAGCGACCGCCACGGCTACACCACGCGAGCGCGCCAGCGCAGTCGCGCGCATCTGCCGCCGCGCCGCACACGAGAAGCAGACCGCTGCGGGCACGTACTCCTCCGGAGCAGCCCGCATGTTGCTGACGAATTCCAAAGGGCTGATTGCTACCTACGAACAGACGCGCGCGGAATTTTCCATCACGGTGATGGAAGAAAAATCCTCCGGCTGGGCCAAGGCCAGCGCCGCGGACATTCGCACGCTTGATGTGGACGCGCTGGCCGCGCGCGCTTCGCAGAAGGCCGCAGCGTCGCGTGCGCCGCGCGAACTTGCGCCGGGACGCTACACGGCCATTCTTGAGCCTGCCGCCGCGCTGGATATGGTCGGCTACCTTTTTTACGACTTTGCGGGAACTGCAGTGCAGGACCGCCGATCGTGCTTCAACGATCGGCTGGGCAAGAAAGTTCTTGGCGACAACATCACCATGTGGGACGACGTGACACACGAAGGCCAACTTGGCGCGCCGTTTGACGGGGAAGGAATGCCGCGGCAAAAAGTTTTGCTGGTGGACCGCGGTGTTCCGCGCAATTTGGTTTATTCGCGCGCAACTGCGAAAAAAATGAAAACCAGACCCACGGGGCACGGGCTATCGCTGCCCAACGAATGGGGCGAAGCGCCACTAAACCTGGTGCTGGAAGGCGGCAAGTCGTCGCTGGACGAAATGATTTCCTCCACGGAGCGCGGCATCCTCGTGACGCGGCTGTGGTACATCCGCGAAGTGGACCCGTACGAAAAAGTGATGACCGGCATGACGCGCGACGGCACATTTCTGGTCGAGAACGGACGCATCGTGGGCGGCATCCGCAACTTCCGCTTCAACCAGAGCGTGCTTGAGCTGCTGGCCAATGCGGATGCCCTCGGCCCTGCCGCGCGCGCCAGTGGCGAAGAAGCGTCCGACATGGTCATCCCCGCGATGCGCGTGCAGAATTTTCATTTCACGGAAGTCACAAAGTTTTGAATACTGGTTGCCGGGCGAACCTCCAGGGCGGAGCCTGGGGGCTCGGCACGGGGAGCCTTGTTCAGGAGGAGCGAACAATGAAAGCGAGGCTGATTGCCGGAATTGTGCTGGTTCTTCTCGGGGCGGCGGCTTTGTATTATCGCGGAATCCCTTACACGAAAAAAGAGGACGTGCTGAAAATTGGCACGGTGAAGGCGCAAGTGCAGACTAGAGAAACTTATGAGATTCACCCTGCGATTAGCGGGCTGGTGCTTGCGGGCGGAATCGTGCTGGTGGTTTTCGCCCTTCGCAAGAAATCCTGAACGCGGCCGCCCCACAAATTACTTCGTGAATTCCAGGCTGGCGATGGTGCGCGCAATCACATTTTCCTGAATCTGTATGAGGTCGGAGTTGGCATACGTCATTCCGATGAGCGTGAAGACATCCTTTTCGCGCACGAAAGTCAGCAGGGTGACCGACCAGTCGTGCTCTTCCACGGTTCCGCGGAAGCGCTTTTCGAGCGCCGGCAGGCCCGCCACGGTCGAGCGGCGGTCACCCATCGCGCGGTAGTTCTCGTACAGCTCGCGCAGGCGCTTTTCTGTGGCCGCGGCGTGCTGCTCGACGGATCTTTGCAGCGGCTCACGGCCGACGATGAAGAGAGTGGTCTGGTCATCCGTGCCCATGGCCACAATAGCCGTGGGCAGCGTCTTGCGCGCGCCCTCGATCACGCTCCAGCTCGGCGGCTTGTAGAGACGGAAGCTGTAGGTCAGGTTGGTGTAGCGCGTGCCTTCGACTTCCTCGCGCATCGGCGCTTCGACGACTTTGGCTGCTGGCGCGGCAGCCGGCGGATTCGCTTTGACGGGAGGCGGCGGAGGAGCTTTGGCCTCCGCAGCCGCGGGCTTCTTCGCGTCTGCCTTCACATCGGAAACAACGATGGACGCGACTTTGTCTTTTTTCACCAGCGCGAAGCCGTAACTAGTTTCGACTTTGAAGGAGTCGCCTTCGAAGCCCACAATGTTGCCGACGATTTTCGTGCCGTCCTTCAGCTTCAGTTCATCGGCAGACACCCCTCGCGGGGATGCCACCAAGAACAAACTTGTCAGGCAGAGAAGCGCGCGCTTCATTGAGGCGAGTATGGCACTGGCGGAGGATGGCGGCAAGCAGCGTGGTTCGTAAGTGGAAACACGGAAATCGAAAAGCGAAAAGCGAAAATCGGAAAGTGGGCAGGGCCGTTCGGATTCGCTCACGAGCAGCTGACGCCCGCCCCTACAAAACCTTGACTGGCTCCAGGTGCTCGCAATTCACGTGGCCGTCCTGCTCGACGCGGCCGGTGACGCGCAGCATGCGCGCCTCGAAGACCCAGCGGCCGCAGCGCGCGTAGGCCGGAGGGAAGAGCACAACTTCGAACAGCCCGCGCTGGTCTTCCATCGTGGCGAACATCATGTTGCGATAGTTTTTTGTGGCCACGTGCCGGAAGGTGACCAACCAGCCGAGCAGCGTTACCCGCTGTCCCACGCGCCGCTCGATTTCTGTGCTCCAGCTTTCGCCGTTGCGCGCGACCAAATCCAGCGGATGCCCGCTGACGCAGACTTCCAGGATGGCGCTTTCGTACGCCAGGCGCTGCTCGCGCGTGTAGTCTGGCAGCGCGGGCGCGGCATCGCCCGGGCGCGCAGGAGAAGAAGCGTCGGGGAAGAGCAAATTGCCGGGTGTAGCGGGGGGTTCATCCCCCCGCTGCGGCGACGTAAAGTCGCCGCGACATTTCAGCAGGTTCAGCCGCCAGAGGAGTGAGGGTCGCGTTTCGGCGCAGGCTTCGTCGAAGGCGCCGCACTTGATGAGCGACTCGATTTCGTCGCGCTCGACGCGGACGCGGGCGAGAAAATCTTCGAGTGAGTGGAACGGGCCGCGTTCGTCGCGCGTGCGGAGGATATTTTCGATGGTTTCCATGCGCAGGCCTTTGACCTGCATGAGGCCGATGCGCATGGCGCGCGGCACAACGGGCGCAACATGTTGCACCCCTACGTCGGGAATGCAAGCGGCGGTAGGGGCACAACATGCTGTGCCCGCTTCCGTGATGTATTCGAGACGCGAGTGGTTAACGGAAGGCAGGCGGACCTCGATGCCCCAGCGCTTGGCTTCCTCGACGTATGCCGACACGTGATAAAACCCCGCGCCGGAGCTGCACATCGCGGCGAGAAATTCCGCGGGGTAGTGCGCCTTCAGGTAGGCCATGCGGTAGGCAAGGTCGGCATACGTGGCGGAGTGCGCCTTGCAGAATCCGAAGCCGATAAATTTTTCGACCATCTGCCATGTTTCCTCGCGCGCGGATGCGGCGATGCCGAGTTTTTCCGCGGCCTTGATGAATTTTCCGTGCAGGCGTTCGCGCTCGCGCGCATCTTTCCATTTGGCTTTGGCGCGGCGGACTAAATCGGCCTCGGCGAGCGACAGCCCGCCGGCGGCCTGCGCAATCTGCATCACCTGTTCCTGATAAACGCACACGCCGAGGGTGTCGCGGAGGATGGGTTCGAGATTGGCGTGCGGATAACGCACTGGCACCTGCTTGCGCAAGCGCTTCAAAAAAGTTTCTTTCGCGCCGTACTCCGCGGCGCCAGGACGAATAATGGCGATGGCGCAGCAGAGGTCGTTCAGCGTGCGCGCTTCGAGGGTGCGCAACAGCCCGCGCAGTCCCGGCGATTCGATTTGGAAAACGCCCATCGTGCGGCCGTGCGCAAGCATGTCGCAGGTGACAGGATCGTTTTCGGGGATGGCGTCGAAGTCAAGCGAGGTAGCACAGGCTTGTAGCCTGTGCGGTTCGGAGTGCACAGGCTGTAAGCCTGTGCTACGTGTGCGCGCGATGTTGTCCAACGCCAGGGTCATCGTGGTAAATCCGCGCTGGCCGAGCAAATCCATTTTGATCAAGCCCAACGCTTCAACGCCGTTCATGTCGTACTGCGTGACGACGATGCCTTTCGTGGCCACTTCGAGCGGCACGAGGCGCATCAACGGCTGCGCGGAAATCACCGTGCCGCAGGGATGGATGCCCAGATGGCGCGGAAAATCGTCGAGGCGCTCGGCGACTGCGAGAATTGTTTTCCAGGGTTCTTCCTTGGCGGGCAGCGCGCGGCATTCCGGCAGCGTGCGCAGGGCTTCCTGAATTTCGCGCACCGGGCGATGCGGCAATCGGCGCGTGAAGTGATTTACTTCAGCGGTGGAGAGGCCGAAAATCTTGGCGACTTCACGCACAGCGAGGCGCGCGTGCATGGTCACAAAGCTCGCAATCATCGCCACGTGCTCCGCGCCCCAACGTTGGTAAACCCACTCGAGCAATTCGTCGCGGCGCGCGCCGCAGATATCAATGTCAATGTCCGGCACGTCACCGCGCTGCTCGTTGAGAAAGCGCTCGAAGTAGAGCCCCCAACGCAGCGGGCAGACGCGCGAGATGCCCAGACAGTAGGTAACGATGGAGCTGGCTGCCGAGCCGCGCGCCACCGCGGGAATCCCGCGGCGCTTGGCCTCTTCCACGATTTCCCAGACCAGCAAAAAGTACGGCGCGAGATGGAGCTGGTTAATCACCTCCAGTTCGTGCGTGAGTCGCGCGAGCACCGGCGGCGTGAGCGGCTGGTAGCGCCGCCGCGCGCCTTCGAAGCACAGCTTCCAAAGATAGGAGAACGGCGACTCGCCTTCGGGCACGGTACATTCCGGAAAAATCAGCTTGCCCAGCGGCAATTCGAGGTTGCAGCGCTCGGAAATTTCCAGCGTGGCCGCGAGCGCTTCGGGATGGTCGGGGAACGCGCGCTGCATTTCCGCGGGCGATTTGAAGTACGCCTCGGCGGTCGTGATGTCCGGCGGCGCGACTTTGGTCAGCAGTGAGCCGGTGCGGATGGCGTTGAGCACGCGATGGTGCAGATGCTCCTCGGGCCGCAGGAAGTGGACGTTGTTGGTGGCCACGATGGGCACGCCGAGTTCTTTGCTGAGGTGCGAAGCTTCGCGGAGTCCCGAAGCCTCGGGACGGCCGTCGCCGGGAGAAAGGCGGTGGACTTCGAGATAGAGAGAGGTGGGGAAAATTTCTTTCAGAGTGGCGAGTGGCGAGTGGTGAGTGGCGAGTGAAAAATCCCGATTCTCGCTTTTCGTCCCGAGACTTCGGGATCGAGTTTCGTCTTTGCCAACGGCAAACAATGCGACCAACCCCTCGCGATGCTGGTTCAACTCTTTGAGCGTGACCGGACGGTCTTCGAGCTGGCGCTGGGTGACCAGCGCGCAGAGATTGCTGTATCCGGCGAGATCCGCAGCCAGGAGCAGCAGTTGTAGGGGCCGGTCTTTAGACCGGCCCGGTAGAGGCGGGCGGGTCTGAAGACCCGCCCCTACAAAACCCACATCCAAAACGGCACCCACAATCGGCTTCACGCCGGCCTCGCGCGCGGCGAGATAAAACGGCACCGCGGCGTACATGCCGTTGGTGTCGGTGAGCGCAACCGCGGGCATGCCGTGCGCCTGAGCGGCGGCGATGAGTTCCTCCGGCCGCGGCACGGCGCGGAGGAATGAGTAGTGGCTGTGGCAGTGCAAGTGCACAAACATAGTCGAAAAGTCGAAGAGTCAAAAAGTCGAAAGTCAACAGCGCATAGCAGGTAGGAAACGAGAGAGGTGAGTGGGGCCGGATTACCGCGACAAGCACGGCGTAGAGAGCACGAGGCCGTTGGGCTTGGTGGCGTAGTGCTCGCGCAGCTCGAGGCCCTTGCCGTAGTAGAGCGCGTTCCAGCCGAAGCGGTGGCGGACGCGGTCCACGCCGCGGTGGAGATACCAACGGCGGTTGGATTCCGCGTCAAATAAATCGTTCTGCCGCCGCTCGGGTTCGAGGTTGGTGACACTGACGCCGACAAAGCGCAGCGCGACGCGGCGCGTATAGAGAGCGCGGAAAAGCTCCATGGCCGCGGCGTGGAGCGATTTTTCGTCGTTGGTGGCCGGCGTGAGCCGCGCGGTGCGCGCCGCGGAAAGAAAATCGGTGTAGCGCAGGCGCAGTCCGATGGAGCGCGCCTGGCGATGATGCTCGCGCAGCGTCGTGCCGACGCGTTCGGAGAGGTACTCGAGCAGCGCGCAGAGGAATTCGACGTCAATCGTGCCGCCCTCGATGGTGGTTTCACGCGAAATGGATTTCGGTTCGGGCGGCGTGTGCACAGAGCGGTCGTCGAGGCCGCGGGCGCGCTCGGCGATCTGGTGACCGACGACTTCGCCGAAGGTGGCGACGAGCGCGACAACGGGAATTTTTCGCAGCTCGCCGATGGTGTGGACGCCGCGCTCGCGCAGCGTAGTGGCGTGGACGTGGCCGATGCCGTGCAGCTTTTCCACCGGCAGCGGCGCAAGAAAATTTTCTTCCGCGCCGGGCGGCACGATGCCGAATCCGCGCGGGCGGTGCAGTCGCGAGGCCACCGAGGCCACCAATTTTGTTGTCGCTGCCCCGACAGAAACGGAAATGCCCAAGTCCTTTTCGACGCGCTGCTGCATGCGCCGCAGCGTGGCGGGGAAATCGGGGTAGAGGCGGTCGGTGCCGGTGAAGTCGAGATAGAAATCGTCGAGCGCGGCGCATTCCACGGCGGGCGTGAAGTCCACGAGGATGCGCTGGACGCGCGCGGCGTAGTCGGCGTAGTGCTCGTACTGCCCGGCGACGACGATGGCTTTGGGGCAGAGGCGCAGCGCGTCGCGAAAACTCATGGCCGTGCGCACGCCGCGCGCCTTGGCCTCGTAGCTCGCACTAGCGACCACGCCGCGGCCCACGAGAACGGGCTTGCCGCGCAGACGCGGGTCGAGCGCCTGCTCGACGGAAGCGAAGAAGGCGTCCACGTCTACGTGGACGATTTTCGCGGCGCGGAAACTGGACCAATCATGCGTAGCGCGAGCAGCACAAACGGACGCAGTAAGCTCAAGAGGGCGGACACATAGGTCCGCCCCTACGACGGCGGGTGCGCCGGGGACGACGAAGGCATTGCCCGCGGTGGATTCGCGGTGGGACTGAAAATTTCTGCGCGGGGGTAATGTAGGGGCGCTGCTTGCTGCGCCCATTTCGTGCTGTGTTTGCGGATTTGTTCTCTGGAACGGAGCGAAGAGAGCACCGCGCGATCGGCCGCACATGTTGGAATCCCCTGGGGCAGGCAGGGAAGGGCAGGCGGCGATTGAAAGGCGAGGGGTGACCCGTTGAGTCCCGTGGGACAATGGGGCCATCCCCTCGCCCCTCTTCCGTTGCCTACCAAGGGGAAGTATAGGCGAAGAAAAAGCGAAAAGTCAAGTGCTAAAATTGGCGGCGAAATTGGGCCGCAGGGAGCGGTGTGTGGAATTTGTGAAGGTGCACAGGCCGTGGTCGGCTGCGACGAATCACCGCAATATGGAAGCGCGAAAGAAGCGCCTCAGACGACGGGAGGCGCGTCCGGTTCTTGCGCGCAGGAAGGCGCTGCGGCGGGCCCGACGGTGCGGAGCTTCGCGACCATTTTTCCAATCTTTGCTGAGGCGTGAAAAATCATTCCCGCGGTCAGCCCGGGCACGAGCGCATGGTTTCCGACCGCAGCCAATCCCATGGAGGCCACGCAGCCACAGCGCGCGCAGTCCGGATCGCCGCCCAACTGGCAGGGCTCGACTTTGGTGCGCAGGTCTGCGGAGAGGGTGAGTGTGGTCTTGGCAAAAACGCATTCGTCGGGAGATTGCGGCGGCCGGGCAAATTCCTTGATCAGGGCCTTAGCCATGTCCAGCTTGGGAAACTTCTCACGCAAGCGGTAGAGATCCCGGATGGCGCGATCGCGCTCCTCGATGGAAAGGTGTTCGGGAGCCAGCGCGGCCCCGCGCTGCGGAGTGAACAAGCTGATCCACACCTTCTTGATTTCCTCGCGCGGCGTCCAGAACTGCAGAAACTCTTCCCAATAGCCGTCACGGCGCATGGTTTGGCCGGTGATCGTCGTGTGGACAACCACGCGATGGCCGACGATATTTTTCAGGATGCGTTCATAGGTAGCAGGCTTGCGGCGCTCGTTGTGCTCCGCCTCGAGGCCGTCAATGGAAACCACCACGTTGAGGCGCGAAAGCGAAGCCCACGCTGCGGGGATTTGGCGGAAAGCGCTGGTGACCACTTGCACAAAAATTCCCCGCTCGTTCAATTGGGGCAGCAGGACTTCTAATTCGCGACAACGCACCAGCGGATCGCCGCCCACCAGCGAAACGTGCAGGGGCTTGTGGTGGTCCACCACATCGAGCACGCTTTTCACCAACTGGTCGCCCTTGTAGTCGGAGAGTTGGCGCAGGGTGACGCCACCGCCGAGGTGCGCGTCCTCGTAGGCGTAGCAGCCGGGACAGCGCAAAGGGCATTCCTTGGTGATTTCGATGGACATGGAGGGAGCGCGGCCAGTGAGGATGCGTCCCCAGGCCTGGAAAATTTCGGCGTGCTTCATCGAACTCCTTTTGGCAGCAAAACCGCCTGCCGCGCCATGGCCTGTTGAGGCCGCGTTCCGACGCATCTCTAGCAATGTGGTACTTTGCCGACCGGACAAGAAGGAAGCTGAAAGCACCCCTCGCCCATACAATAGCCGGCGTCGAGCGGCTGGAGGCCTACCAGATTACGTCCAATCCAAGCTGCAAACAACCTTTATCTGCACGAAGCAAAGGACCAATTGAGGAGCGCCCCGGGTGAATCCGCTGCCGAGGCAACCAAGTGGCGACAATAATCAACCGGTAATGGTGAGCACACGGGGTGAGTTGACACGCTTGGGAGCGCAGCCTAACATGCCGCGCGGGACTGGATCTCCTGCTGATGATTGGTCATACCCTGGACCGGTACCGCATACTGGAAAAGATCGGCGCTGGAGGGATGGGCGAGGTTTATCGCGCCCGCGATGAACGCCTGCAGCGCGACGTCGCGCTGAAGGTCTTGCCTCCCGGCACCCTCAATTCCCCCGAGCTCCGCCAACGCTTCCGGCAGGAGGCGCTTACCCTTTCACGACTGAATCATCCGCACGTGGCTATCGTCCACGATTTTGATACGCACGAGGGCGTGGATTATTTGGTCATGGAGTTTGTTCCAGGAGTCGCGCTCTCCGACCGCTTGGCGCAAGGCGCGCTGCCGGAGAAAGAAATCATCAAGCTGTCCACGCAGGTGGCGCTGGCGCTGGGCGAAGCGCACGAACAGGGTGTGGTGCACCGCGACCTCAAGCCCGGCAACATCATGGTGACGCCCAAGGGCTTGGTGAAGGTGCTGGACTTCGGCCTGGCCAAGCTGGTCCGCCGCGACATCGAGATTAGCGGCGAAGTGACCAGCGATATTTCCGAGCGTAACGTCGCCGGAGGCACGCTGCCGTACATGTCACCGGAGCAATTGAGCGGCGAGCCTACGGACGCGCGCACGGACATCTATTCCTTCGGCGCGGTCCTCTACGAGCTGATGACGGGGCAGCGGCCCTTCCGCGAGACTGTGGCGGCGAAGATGATTGACGTCATCTTGCACCAGTCGCCAGTGCCGCCGCGAACGGTCAACCCGCGGATTTCCCTCGAGCTCGAACGAATTGCCCTGAAATGCCTGGAAAAAGAGCCGGGAAACCGCTACCAGTCGGCCGTCGATCTCACCGTGGACTTGCGGCGGCTGGAATCATCGGCCTCCGCCCTCAGCATCCCGCACGTTCCCGTGCGGCGGAGCCCTTGGCGGCGCGCAGCGGAATGGGCCGCGCCGGTAGTAATCGTTCTCTTGATCGCCGCCGTCGCGTTGAACCTGGCTGGGCTGCGCGACCGCATTTTCCCGCCGGCATCCGATCGTGTCGAATGGGTGGCGGTGCTGCCGGTGACCACTCCAGCCGGCAACCCCGAGCAGGAATACTTTGCCGACGGCATGACCGACGCGCTCATCGCCGAACTGGCCAATATCAGCGCGCTACAGGTGATCTCGCGCACTTCGGTCATGCGCTACAAAGGCAGCACGAAAAGCGTCCCGGAAATTGCCCGCGAGCTGAAAGTACACGCCGTGCTGGAAGCCTCCGCGCTGGAATCCGGCGGGCGCGTGCGCATCACCGCGCGGCTGATTCGCGCCTCGTCGGACACCAACATCTGGTCCAACTCCTACGAGCGTGACCTGCGCGACGTTCTCGACCTGCAGCGCGAAGTGGCTTCCGCCGTGGCCCACGAAATCCGCGTGGCTGTCACCCCGCGCGAGGCGGCGCGCCTGGCACGCACCTCGCCGGTGAATCCGGAAGCCTATGTCGCCTACATCAAGGGGCGCTATTATTTGAACAAGCGCACGCGCGAGGATCTCTTCAAAGCCATCGAAAAATTTCAACTTTCATTCGCCAAGGATCCGTCCTACGCGCCGGCCTACGTGGGGCTTTCGGACGCGTACATTGTTGCCGGCGGCGGCGCGTATATTCCCCCCGAGCGCACTCATCCGCTGGCGGAGGCCGCGGCGATGAAGGCGCTGGAGCTGGACGACAGTTCGGCGGAAGCCCACGTCTCGCTGGCCACGGTGCGCTTCATGCATTACGAATGGCGGGAATCCGAGCAGGAATTCCGCCGGGCTCTGGCGCTGAATCCCAACTACGCCACCGCGCACCATTGGTACGCGCTGCAACTGGCGGCTCTGGGCCGCAGTGCTGAGTCCATTGCGCACGCCCTGCGCGCGCAGGAGCTCGACCCGCTCTCCATGGTCATCACCACCAACACCGGCTGGTGCTACTTTCTGGCGCGGCAGTACGACCACACCCTCGAGCAGGCCCGCCGCACCCTGGACCTCGACCCCAATTTCGACTCCGCCTACGGCTATCTGGGCCAGGCCTTCGTGGAAAAAGGCATGGCCAAAGAGGCCATCGCAGCGTTTCAAAAGGCGCACGAAATCGCCGGCGGCACCGGCTACCTTCCGGAGCTGGCGTATGCCCATGCTGTATTCGGGCAAAAGAAGGAGGCCCTGCGCCTGCTCGCCGAATTTCAGCAAAGCTCCGGTCGCGAACCCGTTTCCGCTTACGACGTGGCCATGGTCTATGCCTCCCTGGGGGACATTGAGAAAGCCCTCTCCTGGCTGGAAAAAAGCTACCAGAACCGCGAAGCCCGCCTCGTCAACCTCAAGGCCCACCCCCGCTTCGACTCCCTCCATGACCAGCCCCGCTTCCTCGACTTGCTTCGCCGCATTGGCCTGGGTCCGTGAAGCCCCGCCAGGCCTCATTTCGGCGGCCGCTTACATAGGCTGCGAGCAATTGCTTGACTTGTATATTCTCTCGCACTAGACTCCCCGCGATTCCACGTGGCTTTCGGAGTGCAGGTCCCCTAGGCACGCTGTTTCCCACTCCGCGCGCCCACCGTCAGGAGACCACATGGCGAAACGTTCCAAGAAGGTTTCTACCCAGCCCGTCGGCAAAGCCATCAAGCTCGCAATTAAGCAACTCCGTGCTGTGCGTCGCACGGCGGATGCAAAAGGCAAGAAGCACATCGACCTGAATATCAAAGCTCTAAGCAAGAGCTATGACAGCATCAAGGTCGCTTGTAAAGGGAGTTGGACTTCTCCGCTGTAGCCGGATGGCGGAGGTGACATCAAGCTCTTTCCGCTAAGGTCGGCCTCGCCCTGCATTGTGTGCGGGCCGTCTCGAGCACCGGAATGCGCAGACTCCGCAGGCCACGCTTTCGCCGCTCGCCGTTTCTAATTTGTTATTGGGGCGAAGAAGGCCTTGTCTTTGAAAACTATGCTGCGCGCACTCGTACAAGCGCGGGGCCGCTGGCGTGCGCGATCCTGGACTTTGCCAATCGCTGGCGTTCTCCCCGCGAGTTCTTTCAGAATTTCCCAGACTATTCGGCTGCCTCACTGCGCAATGCCCTGGACCAACTGACGCGCCGCTCGCTCTTGTGGCGCTCCGACCGCAAGGAAACTCCGGTAGAAAAAGCAATGGAGACTTGGAAGGACTGGAATCCCGCCGCAGGCTTTTTTCATTTCACGACCAAAGATGTCGAGTACGAACACGACCCCGACATAGTGAACCGCGAGTTGCGCAAGCAGGCCAAGACCTGGCCCATGCCGTCGCCGGTAAAACGGTATCCGCGCGCGCGGCAGATTCTCCTTGCAGCACCGAAAAACGAAAGCGAATTTCCGCGCGTGCTATTGGCCCGGCACACGTGGCGGCAATTTTCGCGGGGCCGAGTCGCGGTGCGCACGCTCGGGGAGCTACTTTGGCTTGCAGGACGTGTGCAGCGCTGGGTGTCCGTGCCCGGCATCGGGCGCTTCGCGCTGAAGACCTCGCCTTCCGGGGGCGCGCTGCACCCGCTGGAAATCTACGTGCTTTCGCTGCGCATTAAAGGATTGTCGCCCGGCATGTATCACTACGCGGCGGATCGCCATCGCCTGGAACTCCTGAAGCGCGGGGCCACGCGGCATGACATCGCGCGGTATGTTCCCGGCCAGCCGTGGTACCAGGATGCTGCCGCATTATTTCTGTTCACCGCGCGCTTTCCCCGACCACAGTGGAAATACCGCTTTTCGCGTTCCTACCGCGCGGTTCTGCTGGACGCCGGCCACCTCGGCCAAACATTTCTTCTCGCGGGCACGTGGCTGGGACTCGCGCCGTTTTGCACCATGGCCCTTGCCGATACGAAACTCGAAAGCGATCTCGGCGTGGACGGCGTCACGGAATCCGTAATCTTTGCAGTTGGTTTCGGCACGCGCCCTCCCGGTGTGGATTGGGCGCCGCACCCAAAGCCTGCTCACAAACGCTGATTCCGCCCGGCCGTATTCCGCATTCCGCGCAGGTGCTGTAAACTAACGCGCTATTTCCGCGGAGGGGCCCGTGCACATTGTGCCGTTTGAGCTGGAGCGGTGGCAGTCGGAGTGGGAACACCACGTCGAGCTGAATATTTCCGAAAGCGGAGTAGAGCCGCTTTCGGCGGCCGAACTGCTGGACGACCCCGCCGTGCGCAACCGCGTGCTTTCCGTGCCCCTCGGCTATCCGCAGACCAATGGCAGCGAAGAGTTGCGCGGGCGCATTGCGGAGATGTATCCCGGCGCGTCGGCTGCCAACGTGCTCGTCACCTGCGGTTGCAGCGAGGCCAACTACCTCGTCGTATGGTCGCTCGTTGAGCCCGGCGACGAAGTGATTTTCATGCAGCCGAACTATATGCAGATTGGCGGCCTCGCCGCATCCTTTGGCGCCGTCGTCAAGCCGCTGTGGCTGCGCGAGAATCTCCGTTGGGCACCGGACGTAGCCGAATTGCGCCGCCTGGTCACGCCGAAGACGAAACTCATCGCTATCTGTAACCCGAGCAATCCCACCGGCGCCGTGCTCAGCGAGAAGATGATGGAAGAGATTTGTGCCGCCGCAGGCAGCGTGGGTGCATGGGTACTGGCTGACGAAGTGTATCGCGGCGCGGAACTCAGCGGGTCTCTCACGCCGACCTTCTTCGGGCGCTATGAACGCGTTCTCTGCACCTCCGGCTTTTCCAAGGCCTTCGGCATGCCCGGGCTGCGCACCGGATGGGTGGTGGGTCCGGCAGAGATGGCGCAGAAACTCTGGGGCTACCACGATTACACCAGCATCGGGCCCACCATGCTTACGGACCGGCTAGCCGATATCGCGCTCGAACCTGCACAGCGCGCCCAAATACTTTTCCGTACACGCCGCATTCTCCTGCGAAATTACCCGATTGTCCGCGGCTGGGCCGAGCGCCACGCGAATTTGTTCACGCACATTCCGCCGCTGGCCGGAGCCATCGCGTGGCTCGGCTACAAGGGGAAGGGAACGACCGCGGAACTCGCGGAGGCGGCGCGCACGCGGAAAAATCTGCTCATCGTTCCCGGCGAGCAGCTGGGCATGCCCGGCTACCTGCGCGTCGGCTTCGGCGGCAACGCGGACAAATTGCAGAAGGCCCTCGCGCGCCTGGACGAACTTCTCGTGGAATTGTAAGTAGAATCTTCAGCCACGCGGGCGTGATTCTCGGCGCGCCGCCATCCATTTCATCAGCCAGTATGCGGGCATGCCTGCGGCGACCGTGGCCAGCGCAATCAACGAGGGCTTGGGCCGATTGACGAATCCCACAGCGAGCACCGCAATCATCACGACCAGGAAAAACAAGGGCACCAGCGGATACCCCCACACGCGGTACGGCCGCTCGCGCTGCGGTTCGCGGTGCCGCAGGACGAGCAAGCCGGCCACGGCCATCAGCGGAAAAATTCCCAGTGCGAAGCCAATGTAGATCAGCAACTGTTCGAACGTGCCGCTCAGGATCATCACCAGCGAGCACGCGCATTGCGCCAGGATGGAAAGCCCCGGCGTCTGAAAGCGCGAATGTACGCGCGCCGCGAACCGGAAGAATAATCTGTCCTTGGCCATGGCGTAATAGACGCGCGGGCCAATCAGCACATAGGCGCTGAGCGAAGAAAGCAGCGCGAGACTGATCAGCAGTGAGATCCTTGCCGCTGCGTCCGGCCCGAACAACTGCACGGCGGCCACTTCGCACACCGCCTCGATTCCGCGAAGCTGGCTCGGCAGCGCCGCGAAAAACAGCAGCAGGTTTATCAGCAGATACGTCAGTGTGACAATCAGCGTGCCCAGCAGCAGCGAGCGCGGCAGATTGCGGGCCGGATCTTCAATTTCCTCGGCAATGTACCCGGCCGCGTTCCAGCCACTGTAAGCAAACATGGCGAACAGCAGAGTAACGCCGAGTTGCGACGGGCGTCCCGCGTCCCAAAAACTGCTGCCGGCGCTGAGAAAATCCCAGCTTCCGCGGCCGATGGCGAAGCCCACGGCGATCAGTCCGAAGAGCAGAAGCAGCTTGAGGCCTGTCAGCAGGTTTTGCACCTGCGCGCCGAGGCGCAGCCCGCAGTAATGCACTGCGGTCAGCGCCAACACGATGCAGGCGGCCGTGCTTTTTTCTGCCAGCCACGTATCCGGTAGCACGCCTGCCGCAGTCAGATACTTCGCGCAGCCCACTGCTGAAGCGGCCACCGGCGCGGAGAAGCCTACGAAGAAACTGGTCCAACCGGTGAGGAAGGCCGGCAGCGGCCCGTAGATTTCGCGCAGATAGACGTATTCGCCGCCGGCGTGCGGCATCATCGTGGCCAGCTCGGCGTAGCTCAACGCGCCGCACACTGCCACCATTCCGCCCAGCAGCCACGCCAGTAGCACCAGCCAACCGCTCTCCGCGCGCGCCAGCATCAACCCGGTCGTGGTGAAAATGCCCGCGCCAATCATGTTGGCCACCACTACGCTCGTTGCCGTGCCGAGACCCAGCCGCCGCGGAAGTGTCGCGCCGACAGGTGGCACGGGAATAAAGGGCTGATGCTCAGGCATAAAGTCTCATTTCACGCGCACAAAGCAGGGCACCTGTTGCCCGCGACGCTGACAGGCTACATCGTTTGCGTGCGGGAGCAAAGCGCGGCGTGATTCTGGCGCAGGGCTGATGCTTCGGTCGCATTTCCCGCGCTCTGTTTTCCGGCTGTGGCTAAGTTTCTGCTACGATAGCGGAACCAATGGGACGCACATGGGTGGTAGGGCATCGCGGAGCTTCCGGTCACGCGCCCGAGAATACGATGGCCGCCTTCCGCCGCGCCGTGGAACTCGGCGCTGCCTTCATTGAAACCGATTTGCATATTTCCCGCGACGCGCGCCTGGTGTGCGTCCACGATGCCACGCTGGAGCGCACCACCAACGCCACCGGAGCGGTGAAAGAACTTACTTTGGCGCAGCTCCGCGAGCTGGATGCCGGCTCGTGGTTCGGCCCGGAGTTTGCCGGGGAGCGCATCCCTACGCTCGAGGAAATCCTTGCTTTCGCGCGCGAACAGGACATCGTGATTTTTCTAGAGGTGAAGCAGGAAGCCGCGTGGGGCATCGAGCACGGTCTGGTGGCTGCCTTGCGCGGGGCGCAGGAAGCGGCGCGCGCTGTCATGCTCTCATTTAGCCCCGGAGTTCTCCGCAACATCCGCCGCCTGGACAACACGCTGATGACCGGGCTGCTCTTTGAAGCCATGCCCAATGGCGGGCCCGCAGCCATCGTCGAACGAGCGCTGGAAATCGGCGCGCGTCAACTGGCGCCCCGCGGGGATATCGTCACGCCGGAACTCCTGGAATGCGCGCACCGCAGCGACCTGCAAGTGGTCTGTTGGACCATCAATCAGCCGGAGCAGATGCGTCAGTTGATTGATGCTGGCGTGGACGGCATCATGACGGATTATCCGGATCGTCTCGTCGCCGCCCTCAACGAATCCAAGTAAATAAATTCTCTCCGTCGATTCAATAAAGAAATAGATCAATGAACAAATTTGATTCCAACCTGCATGAGTTATCTATCGAAGAAAGCGAAAAAGTGACGCAAAGTCGTCCACGCTTAGTTCCTCGGCGCGCACTCCGGGCGGCAATTCCGCCGAACGAATGGCGGCGCTGGCCTTTTCACCGCTCGCAACAGACTTCAAGTTGTTCAGCAATGTTTTCCGTTTCTGCTCAAAGCATTTTCCGACGAACGCGATGAAGCTGGCTTCATTGCCTACGCCAATGTGCGCGCGGCGGATCGCGAGCCGTACCAGTGCTGACGACACCTTGGGCCGCGGCCGAAAAGCGCCCGGCGGAATGCGAAAAACGATTTCGGGTTGCGCGTAGAACTGCGCCAGCACGGAAAGGAATCCGTATTCGCGCCGGCCCGGTTTGGCCGCCAGCCGGTCAGCGACTTCGGACTGAATCACGACGTGGATGGACTCGATTGTATCGGCGTATTCGAACAGCCTCCGCAAAATGGGCGACGTGATGTAGTAGGGGAGGCTGCCGTAGACGTGAATGCGCTCTCCTCCGTCGCCGCGGCGCAGGCCCAGCTTCGCGAGGTCGAGCGCGAGGATATCGCCGGAGTGCACTTCAATATTAGGCTGTTCTTCCGCTAGGCGCTGGAGCGCTGCAACCAGCGGCGCATCGAGCTCGATTGCGATCACTTTGTGCGAAGTGCGCGCCATTTCGCGCGTCATTTCTCCGTGCCCCGCGCCGATTTCCATCCACACCTGGTCATTCTGCGGCGCAAGGCTGCGCAGAATGCGCGCGCGCCACGCTTCATCCTTCAGAAAGTGTTGTCCCAGCCGTTGCGGAGCCATTTGCCGGCCTGAGTGTAGCAAGTCTGCGCCTCTGCGCGGCACGCGGCGTTCTCCTTGACGAATTTTCCGCCTTTCCGTATCGTGGACTGTTTTGAATTGCTGCCGATGAAGATTCTGTTTGTCTCTCCGGAAGGATTACCGTTCTCCAAGACCGGCGGCCTTGCCGACGTGGTGGAGGCGCTGCCCAAAGCGCTGGCCGCGATGGGGCACGACGTCGCTGTCGTGCTGCCGCGCTATCGCGGCACGAAGGTGTCCACGATTGTCGTCCCCAGCCTGAGCATCCCCATGGGTGACACGCTGCGCTTTCCGGCTGTGGCCGACGGCGCCGTCCTAAACGGCGTGCGCTACTTCTTCGTCGACGATCCCGAGTACTTCGACCGCGACGCGCTGTACACCACTCGTGGCGCCGATTACCCGGACAACGGCGAGCGCTTTGCTCTGTTCAGCAAGGCGGCACTGGAAATCGCCAAGCAAGTCTGGCGGCCGGATATCATCCACTGTCACGATTGGCAGACGGCGCTCGTGCCGGTGCTGCTGCGCGCAATGTATTCAGGTGACCCGCTGCTGCGCGGGCTGCCTGCTGTCTTCACCGTGCACAACTTGGGCTACCATGGCTTGTTTGATCGCGGCGTGCTAGCGCGCGCTGGTTTGCCGGCCAGTCTGTTTAGCATCAAGTCTTTGGAATTTTACAGCCGCGTCAATTATCTCAAAGGCGGGCTCCTCGCCGCGGATTGGATCACTACGGTGAGCCCGCGCTACGCGAAAGAGATCATGACGCCGGAATTCGGCCACGGCCTCGACGGTGTAGTACGCGACCGCGCCGGCCGCGTCGTAGGCATCCTCAACGGCGCGGACTACTCGCTGTGGGATCCGGAGCACGACGACTTTATCGCCGCAAAATATTCCGCGAAGTATCTCGACGGCAAGGCGCTGTGCAAGAAAGACCTCCTGCGCGAATTCAAATTGCCGGAGAAGAGCGTCGAGCGCCCGCTCATCGGCATCGTGTCGCGGTTCGCCGACCAAAAGGGATTCGACCTGTTTGCGAAAGTTGGCAGCGAGCTCTTGCGGGAAAACTTGTCGCTCGTTGCGTTGGGAACCGGCGAGCCGAAGTACGAACGCTACCTGCGCGCGCTGGCGTCACATTTCCCGGGGAAGATGGGCCTGCGCATCGGATTCGATAACGCGCTGGCCCACCGCATCGAGGCCGGCGCGGACATGTTCCTGATGCCCTCGCGCTATGAGCCCTGCGGCCTGAATCAAATGTACAGCCTGCGCTACGGCACTGTTCCCATCGTTCGCGCTACCGGGGGCCTCGATGATACAGTGGAGCCGTTCGAGCCTTTTTCGGGGAAGGGCACGGGCTTCAAATTCGCGGACTACGACGGCCGCGCTTTGCTCGCCGCCGTACGCACAGCGCTGGAAGTATTTCGCGACGCCAAGGCCTGGCGCCGCCTGCAACTGAATGGCATGGCCAAAGATTTTTCTTGGAAAGCTTCCGCGGCGGAGTATGCGCGCCTGTACGAAGCGGCGTTGCAGGCCCGCATCCCCCGCGCGCCGGCAGCATCTAATTAAATCCGGCCGATCTCGCTTTGCGGGTTCGGCCCACTGATGAAAGGGAGCTCATGGCAGACAACGTAACCGCAGTCACAGACGGAAATTTTCAGGCCGAGGTGATCGAGGCCAGCAAGACACAACCGGTGATGGTGGATTTCTGGGCGGAGTGGTGCCGCCCGTGCCACATGCTCGCGCCGACCGTGGCGGAGATCGCCACGCAGTACGCCGGAAAGCTGAAAGTCGTCAAGCTCAACGTGGACGAAAACCAGGTGGCCACCAGCTTCAACATCCGCGGCATCCCCACGCTGCTCATCTTCAAAGACGGCAAGGTGACTGACCAGCTCGTCGGCGCAGTCCCGAAAGACAAGATCGAAGGGGTCCTTTCCAACTACATCCGCTGAAGCTCGGCAAGATTTCCGCGAGATCCTTGGCGCGCATGCGCCTGGAAGCTTTGGGACGTCGGGCCCGATGACGGCAGCAATGTGCCACTTTGTGCCCCGGCTTGCCTCCCCCGCGGACAACGGCTACTATAGGTAAGTAACTGGCCTCACGCCTTTCTTCCTGCAAACCGAAATTTGGAGCGGCAGGGGAGTGTGCGGTCAAAATCCGGCCCGAGCGCGAGAAGACAGCGGATGAAATCCATCGTCGTGGTGGGTGCCCAGTGGGGGGATGAAGGCAAGGGAAAGGTGGTGGACTATCTTTCCGCGTCCTTCGACTACATCGCGCGCTGCGCCGGCGGGCACAACGCCGGCCACACCGTCATCATCGACGGCACAAAATTTGTTCTTCAGCTCATTCCCTGCGGAATTCTGCGTCCAGGCAAAAAAGCCGTCATCGGCGCTGGGGTAGTAGTAGACCCTGCGGCGCTGGTCGCGGAGATCGACATGCTGGCGAAGGCTGGCGTGGATGTAAACGGTCGTCTATTCGTCAGCAATCGCGCGCACGTTATTTTTCCGTGTCATCGCCAGGTGGAGAAGGCCGCAGAAGCGGCGCGTGGCGCGGCGAAAATCGGTACCACTTCGCGCGGCATCGGGCCGACCTACGAAGACAAGATGGCGCGGCGCGGCCTGCGCATCTGCGATCTGGTGGACCCCGATCTCCTTCGCAGCAAGATGCAGACACTGCTGAAAGAAAAAAATGTGATTTATCGTGCGCTGGCCGGCGCGGACCTGGATTGCGCGGGGATTCTCGACGAGTCGCTGGCGCTGGCCGACCGCATTCGTGGCTATGTAGCGGACACCTCGGCGCTGCTCAACCGCGCGCTGGATGACAATGCGTCAGTGCTGTTCGAAAGCGCGCAGGGCACCATGCTGGACATTGACCACGGCACCTACCCGTACGTCACCTCGTCGAGCGCGTCCGTCGGCGGCGCCTGCACGGGCCTGGGCGTGCCGCCGACGCGCATTGATGCGATTGTCGGCGTCACCAAAGCCTATACCACGCGCGTCGGCGGTGGGCCATTTCCCACGGAGATGCCCGACCTTGACGCCAAGGAAGTGCGCGACCGCGGCAAGGAGTACGGCGCCGTCACCGGCCGCCCGCGCCGCTGCGGCTGGCTCGACTTAATGGTTCTGCGCTACGCCGCCATGATTAACGGCATTGAATCGCTCGTCGTCACCAAACTGGACGTGTTCGACACGCAGCCGGAAATTCAGGTTTGCGTAGGCTACAAGTACAAAGGCACGCCCGTCACCGAAATGCCCGCGGAGGCCGAGAAGCTCGAGCAGGTGACGCCGGTCTATCACGCGCTGCCTGGCTGGCGCTCGTCCACCTACGGCGTGTGCGATCCGGCGAAACTGCCGGCCGCCGCGAAGGAATATCTGCGCTTCATCAGCAATGAATTGGGCGTCGAGATCGGCATGATTTCCACCGGCCCCGCGCGCGACGCCACCATCGTGCCTGCGGGCACCAAACTGGCCTCTTGGATCTAGCGGAGGCGTCCATGCTTCCGTACGTTGAAGCCCGTCGAAAAGTGATCGAAACCATCACCGCTGCCAAGCTCGCGCCGCGCTGCGCTTACGTCGAGCTGGGCCAGGCGCTGGGCTGCGTGCTGGCGGAAAATGTCCACGCCGACCGGGACTATCCTCCTTTTGACCGCTCCACCCGCGACGGCTTTGCCGTGCGCGCGGCGGACACGGCACGCGTGCCGGTCACACTGGACATGGTCGGAGAAGTGAAGGCTGGAGGTATGTACACCGGCCCGCTGCGCGCGGGCCAGTGCGTGCAGATTATGACCGGCGCAGGAATCCCCGTCGGTGCCGACGCCGTGGTAATGATTGAGCACACCAAGTCCGCTGCGGGCAGCGTGCTGATCGAACGCGCCGCGGAGGCCGGACAGAATGTGGTGCCGCGCGGGAGTGAAGCCAAGGCCGACCAGCTCCTGCTGAAGCCCGGCGCGCGGATGGGCTATCCGGAGCTGGCGCTGCTCGGCCAGGTAGGCCACGTGCGCGTGAAAATCGCCAAGCCGCCGCGCGTGGCGATTCTCTCCACCGGCGACGAAGTGGTCGAAGTCTGGCAGCAGCCCAATGCGCTGCAAATTCGCAATAGCAACACCATCTCGCTCGCGGCACAGGTCGAGCTGGCCGGTGGCGAACCGGTGCCCCTGCCCAACGCGCCGGACCATATCCATGATTTGCGGAAACGTGTGGAGCGAGGACTGCAAGAAGATATCCTGGTGCTTTCCGGCGGCGTCTCCATGGGAAAGTACGATTTGGTAGAGGTGGTGCTGCGCGAAATGGGCGCGAGCTTCGGTTTTGACGCCGTGGCCATTCGTCCGGGCAAGCCGGCGGTATTCGGAACCTGCAATGGAAGATTCTTTTTTGGGCTGCCGGGGAATCCGGTTTCAACGATGGTCACGTTCGAGCTGTTCGTTGTGCCGGCCATTGACATGCTTAGTGGCGCGCCGCCGCGCCCGCTGCCATCTTTCAAAGCAAAGTTGGCCGCGCCAGTGAAGCAGAAAGCCGTGCTCACCCATTTCTTGCCGGCAGCAGTGGATTGGACGCGCGGCGATCCAGTGGTGAAAGAGTTGCCGTGGCAAGGTTCCGGCGATATTGTCACTCTGACGCAGGCCAATTGCTTTTTGATTGTGCCGGAGTCGAAACTCGAATTCGCTGCGGGCGATTGGGTGGACGTGCTGCCGCGGCGCGGCGCGCTCTAAGCCGCAAAGCGTAGGCAATTGGTTTTGGAGGACATATGAAGTCCGGATCGCGCCTTCTCATTCTTCCATTACTGATTTCGTTGTCTTTGGGATTTGTGTTCGCGCAGAAACCTGCAAGTAAAGCGATGAAAAAACAGCGATCATGCTGGGATACCGCGAATACTCAAGGCGAGGTGAACGCTTGTGCGAGTTCAGAGTTCAAGGAGGCGGACGCTGAATTGAGCAGGCTCTACCGTGAACTCCTTTTGGTGAACAAAGAAGATCACCTCTTCTTGCAGAAAATTGAGGAAGCCCAAAGGGCTTGGATTGCCTACAGGGATGCTCATGTTGTTTCCATGTATCCTGATTATCCTGGGAATTCGTCTAGGTTTTACGGTTCCGTTCTGCCGATGTGCTGGAGCCAGACGAAAACGAGATTGACGATGGAAAGAGTCGAGCTGCTGAAGGAAATGTTGGAGGACATTGAAGGGGATGTATGCCAAGGCGGCCACGGCAGGGGTAGTGGACTGCCATAGGGTACCGGCGGCGCGAATGGCCAAGCTCTCGCACTACAAGAAAGGCGCAAAGGTGCACATGGTGGACGTGACGTCGAAGAGCGTCACGGAGCGCACCGCCGTCGCGCACGGCTCTGTGCGCATGAGTCGCGCTGTGCTCGGAAGAATTCGCCGCCTGGAAACGCCCAAGGGAAACCCGCTGGAGGTAGCGCGCATCGCCGGCATTGCTGCGGCCAAGCGCACGGCCGAACTGATTCCTCTTTGCCACCCGCTTCCGCTGACGCACATTGATGTGACCGTGCGGCTGTGCGAGAATGGCGTGGAAATCAGTTCGCGCGTAACCGCCACGGCCCGCACCGGCGTGGAGATGGAAGCGCTGTGTGCTGCAAGCGTGGCGGCCCTGACCATCTACGACATGTGCAAGGCTCTCGATAAGGGCATGGAAATCACGGACATCTACCTCGTGGAAAAAATCGGCGGCAAGAGCGGTCGCTACCGGCGGCCGGGTGCCTCAGGAAAGGCGCGCCGATGAAGGCCGTCCGCGTCCTGGTGGTGGAAGACAATCCGCTGGTGATGGAACTCATCAAGCGCGGGCTGGAGCCGCATTGCGAGCTTTCTATGGCTGCCGACGGCGCCGACGCGTTGCTCCAAGTGATTGACAATCCCCCGGACATGATTATCTCCGACTACAAAATGCCCGGGCTGGATGGCCGCCAGCTCTACGAAAAACTCCGCGGCCGCGACCGCACCAAGGGCCTGCCGTTCATTTTCATTGCCGGGCGCGCCGACATCGAAGAAAAACTCCGCCCGCTGGTGGACGGCGTCGAGGACTTCATCATCAAGCCGTTTTTCCTGAAGGAATTTGTCCGCCGCGCGAAAAAAGTGGTGGACCGCCTGCAACTGGAAAAAATGCAGCAGCGCAGCGCGCGTCCCGGCACCGTGCAGGGCCGCCTGGAAGAGATGAGCATCATGGACCTGCTGCAGTCGCTGGAGATGGGGCAGAAGTCTTGCCGCTTGACCATCAACCACGGGGACGCCACGTGCGAATTGTATTTTGCCGGCGGCGCCTGTAAGCACGCCCAGATGGGCAGCATCGAGGGCAACGAAGCCGTTTTCAAGGCGGTGTCCTGGGCCGACGGCGAATTCGAAATCGACTTTAATGCTTCGAGCGACAAAGTGACCACTACGATGTCCACGCAAGGCCTTCTCATGGAAGCCTTCCGCCTGATTGACGAAGCCAGCCGCGACGCCCAGGGTTGAACCCGCCGATGCGCGTTGCCATCCTCACCGTCAGCGATTCCGTTTTCCGCGGCAAACGCGAGGACTTCTCCGGCCCGGCGCTCCGCGAATGCTGCGCGAAGCTTGGCTGGACAGTCGTCGCTGGCGAAGTGGTGCCGGATGATTCTTCCATGATTCAAGCTTTTCTGATTGCCTGCGCCGAATCGCAGCAAGCCGACATTATCTTGACGACGGGCGGCACCGGCCTGAGCCCGCGTGACGTCACGCCGGAAGCGACCGCCGCGGTCTGCGCGCGGCTGATTCCCGGAATCGGAGAACTGATGCGCGCCGCCGGGAAAGGAAGCAATCCCCGTGCCGTACTGTCCCGCGCAGTTGCTGGCACGCGAGGCCAATCCATCATCTTGAATCTTCCCGGGAGTCCAAAGGGCGCAGTGGAATCGCTCGACGCTGTTGCGGCGCTCTTGCCTCATGCCGTGGACGTCCTTCGCGGCGCCCGTCATGATTGACCTTCCATTCCGGGATTGACTGTCTCGCGCGGCTCACGGAGAATGCAGGTTCCATGAAAAACCAACTCAGTAGCAAGCGGGTAGCTGTGCTCGGTGCCGGCAAAATCGGCGGCATCCTGCTCCAAGCGTTCGTTAGGGAAAAGCTGTTTTCTCCGAGACAAATTGCGGCGACGGTTCGGCATAGCGAGCGGGCGCGCGCGGTCAAACGGCAATTTAACGTGCTGGTGTCCACAGACAACAAAAGCGCTGTGCGCCGGGCGGACATCGTGCTGGTGTGTGTCAAGCCGCAGGCGGTGGCAGAAGTGCTCGAGGAGATTCGAGAGGACGTGTCGCCGAATAAACTGGTGATTTCGGTGGCGGCATCAGTGCCCACCGCGTTTATCGAACAGCGCTTGCCGGAAGGAACTCCGGTGGTTCGCGCCATGCCCAACACGCCATGCGCAATTGGCTGCGGCATGACCGGCCTGTGTCGCGGCTCGCATGCCAAGCCGCACCACTTGGAGGTCGCTCGCGCGCTGTTCGAGACCGTGGGGCGCACCGTCGTTGTGGACGAAAAACACATGGATGCAGTCACCGGCCTCTCCGCTAGCGGCCCCGCGTTTATGTACATCATTCTCGAATCGCTAGCCGAAGCCGGTGTGAAGGTGGGGCTGCCGCGCGACATCGCCACCCTACTTGCGGCACAGACAGCGCACGGCGCCGCGCAACTCGTCATTCAGACCGGGGAGCATCCAGCGCTGTTGAAAGACGCGGTCACTACTCCCGCCGGCTGCACCATTGACGGTATCCTCGAACTTGAGGAAGGAAAGCTGCGCGTCACGCTGATCAAGGCCGTGGTGAAATCCACTCAGCGTGCGCGCGAGCTCCTGTTCGAAAAGTAAGGGCGCGCTCCTCCCGCCCGGCGCAAAAGTGCAGAATTGGGTTTTGTCGAGGCCTGATCGCTGTGTTAGACTAACGAGCTTTTCGTACGAGAAATGCCGAGCGAATACATCCCGGTCCTGATCTTCGCGGCGATGGCCGCGTCGTTTCCCATCATCGCCCTCGTCGTTTTCAAATTCATCCGGCCTGACTCCACCAGAGTTGGCGCGAAGCTGAAGCCCTATGAGTGCGGCATTCCACCGGAGGGCGATACGCACGGGCGCTACTCCGTGCGCTTCTACATTGTCGCGATTTTGTTCGTTATCTTCGACGTGGAGACGGTATTTCTGTTTCCCTGGGCGGTGCAGTACGGGCTGCTGGGCCTGTACGGCCTGGTGACCATGCTGGTGTTTCTCGGCATCCTGCTGGTGGGCTACGTGTGGCTCTACAAGAAGGGCGCGCTGGAATGGGTCTAGCCGCGCTGGCTCACTCAGCTTATTCAGTCCCGGCCGTATGAGCGGCCGGGATTTTTATTTTGACAAGCCGTGGAAGTTGACGCGATTTCGCGGCCTGTGTTAGAAAATACGGTTTAAGTTTACCGGCTGTTGCGCTCTGGGCAGCCCGCTTCACCGACAAGCGAATGGTCAACGATCCCTCGGAAAAAAAGCCGCCCGCCCCTGCGGAAACTCCTTCGGAAAAGCCTGCCGGAGCCTCGGCGGAGAAGCCCGCGGCCGCTCCACCAAAGCCGGCTGCTCCCGCTGCGCCGAAGCCCCCGGCCGTGCCTCCTCCGCCCAAAGAAGGGCCGGTGCCGCTGGACAACGATTTGGTCAAGCGCTTCAAGGCGCGCTTCGGCGACAATATCCGCGAAGCCTGGACCGACCGCAAGCAGGCCATCCTGGTCGTGGACCGCGAATCGCTCGCCGAAATCAGCGAGTACTCCCGCGACGACGAAGGCTTCGACTATCTCGTGGACCTCACGGCGGTGGACTGGCCCAAGCGTGAAAAGCGCTTCGATGTGGTGCTGAACCTTTACTCCTTCAAGAAAAACGAGCGCCTGCGCCTGAAGGTTTTCCTCGGCGAAGGGGAGAACTGCCCCAGCGTTACCGGCGTGTGGAGCACCGCCAACTGGCTCGAGCGCGAATGCTTCGACATGTTCGGCATCGTTTTCGAGGGCCATCCGAAACTCACGCGAATTCTTCTCCCCGACGAATGGCAGGGGCATCCGCTGCGCAAAGACTACGACATCCTGACGCAGGACACCGCCTGGGTCCGCGAAAACCTGGGAATTGAGAGCGGCCAGTAATAATGAGTGACACGCGCACAACCGGCTTCCCCGGAGTCGAGCAGACCGTGCTCGGCGCGGACGAAATCATTATCAATATGGGCCCGCAACATCCTTCCACGCACGGCGTGCTGCGCGTGAAGCTACGCCTCGACGGCGAGCGCATCGTGGACTCCGAGTGCGTGATCGGCTACCTGCATCGCGGTGTGGAGAAAATTGCCGAGCACCGCAGCTATCAGCAGTTCGCGCCGTACGTGGACCGCATGGACTACGTTGCCGCCGTGTCCAACGGCCTGGGCTACTGCGAAGCGGTGGAGAAATTGCTGGGCACCGAAGCCCCCATGCGCGCGAAAGTGGTGCGCACCATCCTCACGGAACTTCAGCGAATTTCGAGCCACCTGCTGTGGCTCGGTACGCACGCTATCGACATCGGCGCGCTGACGCCGCTCTTCTATTGCCTCCGCGAGCGCGAGGAAATCCTGAAAATCTTCGAGAAGTATTGCGGCGCGCGGCTGACTACGCATGCCTTCCGCATCGGCGGCTTGCAATACGACACCTACGACGGGTTTGAAGCCGAAACCAAGCGCTTCTGCCTGGACTTCAGCCATCGCGTGGACGAATACGAGGCCCTGCTCACCGAGAACCGCATCTGGATCGCGCGCACGAAAGGCATCGGCGTGCTCTCCGCGGCGGACGCGATTGACATGGGCGCTACGGGGCCGGTGCTGCGTGGCAGCGGCGTGAAGTGGGACATCCGCAAGGCCATGCCCTACGCGGCTTACGACAGATATGAATTTGAAATTCCCATTGGGCAGAATGGCGACACCTACGACCGGTACATCGTGCGCATGCAGGAAATGCGCCAGTCCAACCGCATCTGCCTGCAAGCCATCGAAGATATTCCCGCCGGGCCGATCATGGGCAAGGTGGGCAAGGTGCTCAAGCCGCCGGTGGGTGAGGTCTATCACTCCATCGAGGCGCCCAAAGGCGAGCTGGGCTACTACATCGTCAGCGACGGCACCACGCAGCCCTATCGCGTGCGCATCCGCCCGCCGTCGTTCATCAACCTGGAAGCGCTGGACAAAATGATCAAGGGCCACCTGGTGGCCGACGTGGTGGCGATCATCGGCACGCTGGACATTGTGCTTGGCGAGGTGGACCGCTAGTGAGCGCGCTGCTCGAATTTCTGAAGACGTACATGTGGCCGCTGATCTTTGCCGTGGTCATTGTTGCCGTGTTGCCTCTGCTGGCCGGCTATGTGGTTCTGATGGAGCGCAAGATCATGGCCGACATGCAGGCGCGGCTCGGCCCCATGCGCGTCGGTCCACACGGGTTGCTGCAGCCCATTGCCGACGCGCTGAAGCTGCTCATCAAGGAAGACATCATCCCGGAGAATGCGGACAAGGTGGTGTTCTGGTTCGCGCCGGTTATTTCGGTGACCGCGGCAATGCTGGCGTATTCCGCGCTGGCCATCGGACCGTTTTTCCAGATTGCAGAGCTGAACATTGGTCTTCTCTTCATCGTGGCGGTCAGCTCCATGGGAATTTTCGGCATTATCTTGGGTGGCTGGGCTTCCAACAGTCACTACTCGCTGCTCGGCGCACTGCGCAGCACGGCGCAGATGATCAGCTACGAAACAGCCGCGGGGCTGGCGCTGGTCGGCGGCGTGCTCCTTGCCGGGTCGCTCTCCACGCGGGAGATTGTGCAGGCGCAACACGGAGGCACGTGGTACGTATTTGTCGCGCCGATCGGGTTCTTTCTCTACCTCGTTGCCTCCATCGCCGAAACCAACCGCGCGCCCTTTGACCTGCCCGAAGCCGAGTCTGAACTCGTGGCCGGATACATGACGGAATACAGCGGCTTCCGCTGGGCGGTTTATTTTCTTGCCGAGTACGCCAACATGATTGTGGTGGCCAGCATCGCCACGACGCTGTTTTTGGGCGGGTGGTTGCGGCCGTTCCAGGGAACGCCGTGGATGGACTTCCTCGATTTCTTCCCGCCGCTGTGCTTCCTCGCTGTCGCCGGCTACTGCTTCTACCGCACGCCAAAGCAACCGGAACCCATCCAGAGCATGGTGATGGCGCTCTTTGGCGGGCTATGCCTGCTGCTGGCCGCAGCGATGGCGCTGCCGTTTGTGCCCGCCTTCGCGGCTTCCAAGCCCGGGCTGCACGGCGCATTCTGGTTTTTGCTGAAGGTCTCGCTCTACATTTACAGTTTCATGTGGATTCGCTTCACGTTTCCGCGCTTCCGTTTCGACCAGCTCATGAAGCTTGGCTGGTACTTCATGATTCCGCTTTCGATCGTGAATGTGCTCGGCCTGGGCGTGTATCGAGTGCTGCGGCAGTTGCAATGGAGCCGATGGCCTGCGTTTGTGCTGACCACGGGCGGCACGCTGCTGGTGGCCATCTGGCTGGTGTGGAATGCGCAGAAGAAGGCGGCGGCTCCGAGCTCCGTCGGCGACATGACGGAGGCGGAAGGATAAGCAATGACGCCCGCTCAAATCAGCCAATACGCGTTTTACTTTTTCGCCGCGCTGGCCGTGGTGGGCGCAATCGGTACGGTCACTGTGCGCAACGTCGTGCACAGCGCAATTTTCCTGATTACCTCGCTGCTGGCCACCGCCGGGATTTTCCTGACGCTTGGCGCGCAATTTGTATTTGCCGTGCAGATCGTCCTGTATGTCGGCGGCATCATGGTGCTGTTCATTTTCGTCATCATGCTGGTCAATCTGGATGTGGCCTTGCACCAGATGCAATTCAAGCGGCGATGGTGGGTGGCGGGTCTGCTCGCGCTGGCTTTGGGCGGGCAGTTCGGCGCCGTCATTTATTACTCGCGCGCCGGGGGCGTTCTGGAAATCCCGGCTGCGCGCACCGGCGCGCTGAGCCCGCAGAACGTGCAGCAGTTCGGGCTGGCGTTGTTTGAGAAGTATGCGCTGCCGTTTGAAATCGCCTCGGTGCTGCTGCTCGTGGCGCTCATCGGGGCAGTGGTGATGACCAAAAAACGCGTGTAGGAGACGCACAGAAGAGCATGGTTCCCATCGGCAACTACCTGTTTCTGAGCCTGGCGCTGTTTATCATCGGCGTCATCGGTGTGCTCACGCGCCGCAACGTCATCGTCATCCTGATGTCCATCGAGCTGATCTTGAACGCGGTGAACATCAACCTGGTGGCCTTTTCGCGGCATTGGGCCAACGTGGACGGCCAGATTTTTACGTTGTTCATCATCACCGACGCGGCGGCTGAAGCCGCTGTGGGGCTGGGCATCATCATCGCGTTCTTCAAGAACCGCGAAACGGTGCTTGCCGACGAAATGGATTTGCTGAAGTGGTAGGCATTTTGGACTGAGCGAAGCATGGACACGAACTACTTTCTCGAAAACATCTGGCTGATTCCGATTTTCCCGCTGGCCAGCGCGGCGATCATGCTGCTGCTCGGCCGCAGATTGCCGGAAAAGGCAGTCAGTTTCCTGTGCGTCGGTAGTGTGTTTGTATCGTTCGTGTTTTCCGCTGGCGCCGTCTGGCAATTGACGCAGATGACCGGCGAGCGTGCCCACCAGGTGGTGCTCTACGACTGGGTCCCGGCCGGCGCCTTCCACACGACGAATGGACTCTTGGCGAATTTCTCCGCCGAGCTGGGATTTCTCCTCGATCCGCTTTCCGCGGTGATGATTCTGGTGGTCACCGGCGTCGGTTTCCTCATTCACGTTTATTCCATCGGCTACATGGCCAAGGACCCCGGCTATTACCGCTTCTTCGGCTACCTGAACTTGTTCATGTTCTCCATGCTGATTCTCGTGCTGGGGAACAACATGCTGCTGATGTTCGTTGGCTGGGAAGGCGTAGGCTTGTGCAGCTACTTGCTCATCGGATACTACTTCCTGAAAAAGTCCGCGGCGGACGCGGGAAAGAAAGCATTCATTGTTAATCGCGTGGGGGATACAGGATTTTTGCTAGGTATCTTCCTCACCGCGGCCACGCTGGGCACCATCAAGTTCAGTGAGTTCGGCGCGGCGATATCCGATGGAAAATTTGAGCTCGGCGCGCCGGTGATGACGGCAATTGCATTGCTGCTGTTCGTCGGCGCTACGGGCAAATCCGCGCAGATTCCGCTCTATGTCTGGCTGCCCGACGCGATGGAAGGCCCGACGCCAGTCAGCGCGCTGATTCACGCCGCGACGATGGTCACCGCCGGCGTGTACATGGTCACGCGCACCAACGCCATTTTCCAGCTTTCGCCCATCGCCATGGAAACCGTGGCCGTCGTCGGCGCGGTCACGGCCGTTTTCGCGGCTTCGATGGGCCTGGTACAAAACGACATCAAGCGCGTGCTGGCGTACTCCACCATCAGCCAGCTCGGCTACATGTTCCTGGCCTGCGGCGTGGGCGCATTCGTGGGCGGCATTTTTCACTTGATGACGCATGCGTTCTTCAAGGCGCTGCTCTTCCTTGGCTCTGGCAGCGTGATTCACGCGCTCTCCGGCGAGCAGGACATGCGCAAGATGGGCTCGCTTTGGACGAAAATCCCCACCACCGCAAAGACAATGTTCGTTGGCACGCTGGCCATCGCCGGAATTCCTCCGCTGGCAGGTTTCTTCAGCAAGGACGAAATTCTTTGGAGAACCTTCGGGCACAGCCGCGCGCTGTGGCTCGTCGGGGCCATCACCGCGGGCATGACCGCGTTTTACATGTTCCGCCTGGTGAACATGACCTTCTTCGGCAAGTCGCGCGTGGACCACGATGTCGAACACCACATCCACGAATCGCCGCGCTCGATGACTGGCGTGTTGGTCATTCTCGCGGTGCTTTCCGTGATTGGCGGATGGATCGGTATTCCCGCCGCTCTGGGCGGCAGCAATCAATTCGAGCATTTCCTAGAGCCGGTCATCGCCAAGCACGGTGGGGAAGTGGCAGAAGCAGCAGGCGCCGCGGCCCATCACGACCCCATGGAATACGGCTTGATGATTGTCTCCGTCGCGATTGCGCTCTTCGGAATTTGGCTCGCGCGGCTCATCTATCTCCAGCGCGAAGGGATGGCCGACCGCATGGCCGCGAGCTGGAGCCGCGTGCACAATCTGCTCTATCGCAAGTACTACATGGACGAAATCTACGACGCGCTTTTCGTGAACCGCACCAAGGACCTGGCCAGCACGCTGGGCGCGTTTGACCGCACGGTGATTGATGGCTTCGGCGTGGACGGCTCCGCGTGGCTCACGCGCTTTTTCTCGCGCGTCTCCATCTGGTGGGACACGTGGATTGTGGACGGCCTGGTGAACCTCTCCGGCCGCACGATTTGGATTTTCAGTTTTCCGGTGCGCCTGGCGCAGAACGGTTTGGTGCAGAGCTACGCGCTGGTGATTGTGGTGGGAGTCTTGGTGATTTTCGGGTACTACCTGACGCGGTAACTGTGAGGCGGAAGTGATTGAATTCTACAACGACCATATTCTCAGCGTGATTTTGTTCACGCCGCTGGCCGGAGCGCTGTTGATGCTCTTTGTGCCGCGCGAATCCGAAAACGCCCATCGCTGGATCGGCAATATCTTCGGCTTCCTTGGGTTCGCCGTTTCCGTGCCGCTGGTGTGGCGCTTCGACGAAGTGGCGCACATCCCCGGCTTCTCCTTTGTCGAGGTCGCCCAGTGGATCCCCTCCCTCGGCGCGGATTATCGCCTGGGAATTGACGGCATCAGCTTCCTGCTGGTGATGCTGACCACGCTGCTCGGCGCTGTCGCCATCCTCTCCTCGTGGAGCGCTATCAAGACCCGCGTGAAGGAATACTACATTCTGCTGCTGCTCTTGCAGGTGGGCATGCTGGGTGTGTTCATGGCGCTCGACTTTTTCCTGTTTTATGTTTTCTGGGAAGTGATGCTGGTCCCCATGTACTTCCTCATCGGCGTGTGGGGCAGCGACCGCCGCCTCTATGCCGCCATCAAGTTTTTCCTGTACACGCTGGCCGGCTCGGTGCTGATGCTGCTGGCGATTCTGTCCATGTACTTCAATCACGCCGCCCTGCACAGCGGAGTCGGAAGTTGCGTCCTCAAGACGGCTCACGAGGCTTACACATTCAATATCGAAGTTCTCCTCGCAGTTGCTCCGTCATTTGGCACGTCCCTCCAGCAATGGCTCTTTTGGGGACTCTTCTTCGCTTTTGCCATCAAAGTGCCGATGTTCCCCTTCCACACCTGGTTGCCCGACGCGCACACCGAAGCGCCAACGGCGGGTTCCGTCATTCTGGCCGGCGTCCTGCTGAAGATGGGCACCTACGGCTTTTTGCGTTTTTCGGTTCCCATGTTTCCGAACGCGGTGACGAATCCGAAAATCATCGCCGCCGTGGTTACGCTCTCCCTGGTGGCCATCATTTACGGCGCGCTGGTCTGCCTGATGCAGAAGGACATGAAAAAGCTGATTGCTTATTCCTCGGTCAGCCACATGGGCCTGGTGACGCTGGGCATTTTTGTGCTCACGCCGTCGGGCATCGCCGGCAGCGTGATTCAGCAAATTAACCACGGACTCTCCACCGGCATGCTCTTCTTGATTGTCGGCGTGCTCTACGAGCGGCGGCACACGCGCATGATTTCCGATTATGGCGGCATCTCCACGCCGATGCCCAATTTCGCTGCCGTGTACCTCATCGCCAGTCTAAGCTCGCTGGGCATGCCCGTGCTCAACGGCTTCATCGGCGAGTTCGTCATTCTGAAAGGCACTTTTGAGGTCAACAAAATGTGGGCTGCGTGGGGCGCGCTGGGCATCGTGCTGGGCGCTGCGTACCTGCTGTGGCTCTACCAGCGCGTGATGTACGGCCCCGTGAGCAATCCCGCCAACGAAAAGTTGCCGGACCTGAATTTCCGCGAGATGGTTTGCTTCGTGCCGCTCATCGCCATTTGCTTCTGGATTGGCGTCTATCCCAAGCCGTTCTTCCGCATGCTGGACGCTCCGGTGAAAAAGATCGTGATGCAAGTGAATCCGGAATACTACAACCGGCCGGTCGTCGCGCAGCCCCTGCTGCCGCCTCCGCCCGGTGAAGCCGCTCCGGCGGAAGGGAAGTAGGCGCAACGATGCCCACGTGGGCCCAATTCATGGACGCGCTGTGGCAGGGGCTGCCGCTAATTAAGCCGGAGCTGCAACTGACCCTGTGGGGCATCGGCATCCTGCTTACCGATTTCTTTCTGGAGGAGCGCCACAAATACTGGAACGCCATTGTGGCCTTGATCGGAGTGGCCTTCAGCGCGGTTGAGCTTTGGGTTCTCCGGCTGGAGATGGTCAAGCAGCGCGCTCCGTACTTTTCCGGCTTCAACGATTCTGTCCGCGTGGACCCTTTCTTCATTTATTTCGGATTCATCTTTCTTGCCGCCACCGCGCTGGTGATTCTCATCTCCGTGCGCTATCTCGAAATCGAGCACGAGCACCGCGGCGAGTATTACGCCCTGATGCTGTTCGCCACAGTGGGCATGATGTTCATGGCCTCCGGCTACGACCTCATCACGCTGTTCATTTCCCTCGAAACAATGGCGCTCAGCTTCTACATTCTCGTCGGATTTCTGCGCAAGGAGCGCCGCTCCAACGAAGGCGCGCTGAAATACCTTCTGCTCGGCGCGTTCAGCTCCGGCATTCTCGCCTACGGATTTTCGGTGCTTTACGGCTTGAGCGGCTCGACTAACCTCAGCGACATCGCCAACGCCCTGGCCCTGCGTCCGTTGAATGACATGCTGGTAGTGCTCGCGCTGGTCACTGTGAGCGCCGGGCTCTTCTTCAAAATCGCTGCAGTGCCGTTCCACATGTGGGCCCCGGACGTGTACGAGGGCGCGCCGACATCCATCACCGCCTACGTCAGCGTGGCCAGCAAGGCCGCAAGCTTCGCGATGCTGATGCGACTCTTCCTGGTGCCTTTTTGGCCGGTGCGCGCAAACTGGGAAATGCTCTTTGCCGCCGTCGCGCTGGCCACTATGACTGTCGGCAACTTCGCCGCGCTTACACAAACCAACATCAAGCGCCTGCTGGCCTACTCATCCATCGCTCACGTCGGCTACATGCTGCTCGGCATGGTAGCCATGAACGAAACCGGCATGAAAGGCATCGCATTTTATCTTTTCGCCTACGCCTTCATGACCATCGGCGCCTTTGCCGTCGTGATTCTGTTGCGGCGCAAGGGCCTCATCGGCGACGAACTGGAAGACATGAACGGCCTCATCCACCGCCACCCGGGCGCAGCCATCCTGATGCTGATTTTTCTGCTTTCGCTGGCCGGCATCCCGCCCACCGCGGGCTTCATGGGTAAGTGGCTGATCTTCTGGGCGCTCATCGAGACGAAGCACTATTACCTCGCCATTTTCGGCGCCCTCTACATTCTCCCGGCGGTGTACTACTATCTGCGCATCGTGGTGCACATGTGGATGACCGACGTCACCGATCCCGAGCTGCCCACCATCTCCCCGGCGCAATGGGTGGCGTTGGCCGCGGCGGTGATTCTGGTGCTCGGTGCGGGACTCTACCCCGAGCCGTTCATCAAGCTGGCCACCTACTCCGTCATCCTTCCTCTCGCCCGTTGAGCCGGAGGCGCCATGCCTTCTGACCCACCGTCCAAGGGCACAAGAACTCTTGTCCAAATCCTGGCGCTTGCGATGGAGCTGCCGGTTATTCCCGTGGCAGCCGTGTTGATCGGGGGCGGCCTGGGCTACCTGCTCGATAAGTGGCTGCACACCGGGCCATTCCTTACTCTCACGTTTGGCGTGCTGGGCTTCGCGGCTGGCATTCGCGAATTGGTGCGCCGTTTGAAAATCAACCATGACGACCAGTGAGACCTCGGCCGGCCGCGATGAGTTGAAGCGCGTCGAATACCTGACGCTGGGTTTGGGCCTGGCCGCCTGCCCGATTGTGGTTGCGCGCTGGGGATGGTTTGCTGCGGCCGGATTTCTCACGGGCGTGCTTGTCTCGTGGATTAACTTTCGCTGGCTGAAGCAGGGCGTCCGTGTGCTGGCGCAATCCGCTACGGCTCAAGCCGGCGAAGAAAACATCAGAGTTCCGAAACGCGCGAGGGTGCGACTCGTTGCGCGGTTTGCTTTATTGTTGGCTGTGCTGTGTGCTATTCTTTTCGGCTCGTGGTTGCCCGGCGGCGCGGTTCTTGCAGGCTTGTTTGCAGCGGTGGCCGCCGTTCTGGTGGAAATGGTCTACCGCCTTTGCCGGGCGCTGCTGCAAAGTTTCGGTTAATCCCCTAGCGTTTCATCACTTCGTGCGGGAGAGTTATGGAAGAGCACCACGTCCTGGCCGTGACCAAACTGCTGAACTGGCTGCTGGGCAAGCCGGTTGCCGCCTTGCTCGCGGCGCTTCACATCCAGCCTGAAAATCCGCAATATCCGATCCCCAATCACGTGGCCATGGAAATAGTCGTTTTCGTGGTCGCCGCCGTATTTTTTCTTTGGCTGAAGCGGCGCATCTCCGTGGACCGCCCCGGCGGCACGCAGCAGTGCATCGAGTTGTTGCTGACGAACCCAATGAACCTTGGCGTGCGCGACCTGCTGGCAAGCAACCTGGAGCACGGTGCTGAAAAGTATGTGCCCATGCTAGGAAGCATCGGCATATTCGTCCTGATGTGCAATCTGATCAGCCTGGTCCCCGGCCTGGAATCTCCGACGGCGACCGTTTCGGTGCCCTTTGGTTGCGCCGTGGTTGTGTTTGGGTACTACAACTGGAGCGGCATCCGGCATCACGGGGTGTTGGGTTACGGGAAGCACTTTCTGGGGCCAAACCTGTACATGTCACCGCTCATGGTAGTCATCGAAGCAGTCAGCCATTCGGCGCGGTTGCTCTCTCTCACCGTTCGTCTCTGGGTGAACATGTTTGTGAGCGAGCTGCTCTACGGGATTTTTCTCGGCCTGCTTTTGCAGCTCTCAATCTACCTGGGCCATCTGAATGTGCTGGGCTATGTGGCGTTTGTGCTGCCGCTGGCGTTTCCGCTAATTTTCATCGTGCTGCACATTTTTGTGGGAATTCTCCAGGCATTTGTGTTCACGGTTTTGCCGGTCATCTATGTGGCCGGAGCAGTCAAAGAAGCACATTAATCCGGCATCATGCCGCAAGTGTGATCCCGACTGTACGAGGGATGTCCGGGAGCCACCTCCTGGCGGTCAATTCATACAAAGGAGAAACAAAGATGAAGAAGTTTGCGGTAGTAGCGTTGGCGATTCTGGCGGTTTCATTGCTGGCTCCTGCGGCGTTTGCGCAAGGCAGCGAACCCGCGCAGGCGGCCGGCACGAACTGGGTGGTGATCACAGCAGGCTTCAGCATGGCCATTGCTTCGGCGGCGTGCGGTTACGCCCAGGCGAAGGCCAGCGCAGCGGCTTCGGAGAGCATGGCGCGCAATCCGGGAGCTGCGGGCGTAATTCAGAACATGCTGATTCTCGCGCTTGTGCTGATTGAGTCCATGGCTCTCTACACGTTCGCAACCATGTTTATTCGCGTGAAGTAAAACCAATCCAAACATATTGGCGGCCCGGAGGTATCGCCTCCGGGCCGTTTTCTTTTTGGCCTGGTTTTGCAGAGTCAGCCCCGCGCTTCGGGGCAAGCGTTTTCCTTCAGCGCAGCGCCGCCGCCGACCGCACCGCAAACGCCAGCAGCGGCCCGGGGGCAAAGAACAGCGTCAGAATGCCCACCGCGGTAATCAACATCACCGAAGCCACGCCGGGCGTGACCGGCACGGGCGTCCATTCCTGCTGCGCCTCGCGGAAGTACATCACCCAGATTACGCGCAAGTAGTAAAACGCGCCGACCACCGTCGTGACCGCCATAATCACTACGAGCCAGATCAGCCGTGCGTCCAGCGCTGCTTGGAAGATGTAAAGCTTGCCGAGGAATCCGGCGGTCAGCGGCAACCCCAGCAGCGAGAGCAGAAATAGCGAAAGGCACAACGCCGTCAACGGCTGCTTCGTGGAAAGTCCTGCGTAATCGTCAATCGCCAGCCGTTGTTCGCCGCTTCCGCCCAGGTGCGACACAATCGTGAACGCGCCCAGCTTCATCAACGCGTATGCCACCAAATAGAACAGCACGGCGGCGATTCCCGCGTCCGAATTTTCACCGGCTGCGCCTGCCGCCGCCACCGCCACAAGCAAATACCCCGCATGCGCGATCGAGGAGTAAGCCAGCATCCGTTTGATATTCGACTGCACCACTGCGGCGAAGTTTCCCACCACCATGGTCAGCGCCGCAGAAGCCCAGACGATCCAGAACCACGTGCTGCTCGCGTCGCCAAACGCAGTAAACACGATGCGCAGCAGCACCGCAAACGCCGCCGCTTTCGGCCCCGACGCCAGCAGCGCGGTCACCGGTGTCGGCGCGCCTTCGTACACGTCCGGCGTCCAAATTTGAAACGGCGCCGTGGCAATTTTGAAAGCCATGCCCACAAAGAGCATCCCAAATCCCAGCGTCAGCAACACCTGGTTGCCGGCGGAGTGCGCAACGACGGTGCGAATCGCCAGCAGGGAAGTGCTGCCCGTCGCGCCGTACACCATGGCCACGCCGTACAGAAAAAACGCCGTGGCGAACGACCCCAGCAGAAAATACTTCATCGCCGATTCGTGCGACTTCGGCGTCGCGCGCCGGTAGCACGCCAGGATGTAACTCGCAATGGAGCTGATCTCGAGGCCCACGAAAACCGTCATCAACTCCGTGGCGCTGGTCATGATGCCCATGCCGCACGTGGCAAACAGCACCAGCGCATAGAATTCGCCCTGGAGAATTCCTTCCCGCTTCAGGTATTCGTCCGACGCCAGAATCACCAGCGCCGCCGCGGCGAAAATAATCAGGTGCAGAAAAACGCTGAAGCTATCCACGACCAGCAAGCCGTACATGCCCTCGCCGGGATGCCGCACCATCAGCAGAATCGAAGCCAGCGCCGCCAGAGACCCGAGCACTCCCAGATTTGCGGAAATATCCTTGCGCTCGCGCGGCACAAACGGGTCCACGACCATGATGAGCATGCCGAAGAAGCACGCTACCAATTCCGGCGCCATGCGGTACATGTCTTGGATCGGCGGAAACATTTATTTCGTATCCAGCCCTTTTTGCGTTGTCTTTGTCGGCCGACCACTCGTAGGGGCGCAGCATGCTGCGCCCGAGTTTATTTGCATTTCGCCGCTCGCCAGTTCCGGCATCTGCGGCCGCTTCATCTGCTCGATCACCTGCGTGCTGGCCTTTTCTGTGCGGCTCAGGAACAGCGGCGAGCCAATGCCCATCCACAAAATCAACACGCACAGCGGCCAGAGGATCAATCGCTCGCGGGGTGAGCAGTCCGGCAGCGCGCGGTTCTTCTCATGCGTCACATCGCCAAACGCCACGCGCTGGTACGCCCACAGCAGATACACGGCCGCGAGAATTACCCCGAGCGCTCCGAACGTGGCCCACAGTTTGTTCACTTGATACGTCCCCAGCAAAATCAGGAATTCGCCCACGAACCCGTTGAGCATCGGCAAGCCCAGCGACGATAGGCACACAAACAAGAAGAATGCTGAGAGCACCGGCATCGGCGTGGCCAGCCCGCCAAACTCTTTGATCATGTGCGTGTGCCGCCGGTCGTAGAGCATTCCGGCAATCAAGAAGAGCGCGCCGGTGGAAATGCCGTGGTTCAGCATCTGATAGATCGCGCCCTGGATGGCGATGGGATGGAATGAAAAAATTCCCAGCACGACGAATCCAAGATGGCTTACCGACGAATACGCAATCAGCTTCTTCAGGTCCGGCTGTACCATGGACACCAGCGCGCCATACACGATGCCGATGATCGCCAGCCCCGCCACCCACGGGGCCAGTTCCCTGGACGCGGCAGGGAACAGCGGCAGGCAGAAGCGCAGCAAGCCGTAGGTGCCCATTTTCAGCAGCACCCCCGCCAGAATCACCGAGCCCGCCGTCGGCGCCTCGACGTGCGCGTCCGGCAGCCACGTGTGCAGCGGAAAGAGCGGCACCTTGATGGCAAACGCCAGGAAAAACGCGCCAAAGAGCAGCAACTCCGTCGTGTGCGCAAGCCGCAGTTGGCTGGTTTGCAGCAGGATTTGAATCGTCGGCAGGTCGAACGTGCCGCCGGGCACGCTCGCCGCACTCAGCCCGTAGAGCCACAGGATAGCCACCAGCATCAGCACCGACCCGGCCATGGTGTACAGCACGAACTTGATCGCCGCATAGACGCGCCGCTCGTGTCCCCAGATGCCGATGAGGAAATACATGGGCACCAGCATCACTTCCCAGAACACAAAAAAGAGAATCAGGTCGAGCGCGAGGAAAACGCCAATCATGCCTGTCTCGAGCACCAGCAGCATCAGGAAGAATTCTTTCACGCGCTTCTGAATGCTCTCCCACGAACACAGCATGGCAATCGGCGTGAGCAGCGTGGTCAGAATGACCAGCCACAGGCTCAGCCCGTCCACGCCCATGTGATAGTTGATGCCCGGTGAGGAAATCCACCGCCGGAATTCTTCGAGCTGATAGCCCGGCGCGTCCGTCCGGAACCCGCGCAACATCAGTAAAGACAGAACGAAATTCGCCACGGCCGTCGCCAGCGCCAGGCGGCGAATCCACACGTGGTCGTCGCCACGCAGCGCCAGGAGTCCCAGCGAGCCGAGCAGCGGCAGAAACGTAACCACCGAAAGTAGATAGGATTCGTTTGTCATGCTACTTCACCAGCCAAACCAGCAGCGACGTCACGGCCACCGCGCCGAGCACCACCCACGTCGCGTAGCTGCGCGTGTTGCCGGACTGCGCTTGCCGCACTCGTTCGCCCACCGCGCGCGCAGCGTGCGCCAGCCCATTCACCGAGCCGTCAATCCCGCGCGCATCCACCGCCTGCCAGAACACAATGTTCGACACCCAGTGGATCGGCCGCACCACCAGCGCATCGTAAATTTCGTCCACGTAGTATTTGTTCGCCAGAAGTTTCTGTACATTTTTCTGGAGTGCCGTGCCTTCCAAAAAGCCCGGCCTGCCGACCAGGAATCTCCGCCACGCAATCAGCACGCCCACCGCGGCGCCGAAAATCGCGAAGCCCGTCAGCAGCATCTCGAGTTGGTGCGAATACTTCGCGGCGTGCTCCACCGCCTCGAGCGAAGCGAGTTCCGCCCCCGCGAACGCCGGGCTTAGAAAATGTTCGATGCGGTCGCTACCGCCGAGCGATTCCGGAATTCCCACCCACCCGCCAATCACGGAGAGCGCCGCTAGCACAACCAGCGGCACCAGCATGCTCTTCGGCGCTTCGTGTACGTGGACATGCTCCTCGTCGTAGCGCGCTGTGCCAAAGAACGTGAGGAACAGCAGCCGGAACATGTACACCGCCGTCAGAACAGCAGTCGCCAGCGCAACCGCCCAGAGGATCTTGTTGTTCGCGGGCGTGCCGAACGCGCTCGATGCGGTCTTCCAAAGAATCGCGTCTTTGCTGAAAAAACCGGAAAATCCGGGCGCACCGGCAATCGCCAGCGTGGCCATGAACATCGTCCAAAACGTCCACGGAATTTTCTTGCGCAGCCCGCCCATTTTGCGCAAGTCCTGCTCGCCGCCCATGGCGTGAATCACGCTGCCCGCGGCAAGGAACAACAGCGCTTTGAAAAACGCGTGCGTGAACAAATGGAAAATTCCCGCTGCAAATGCGCCCACGCCGCACGCCAGCATCATGTAGCCGAGCTGGCTGACGGTGGAATACGCCAGCACGCGCTTGATGTCGTTTTGCGCGAGGCCGATCGTCGCAGCAAATAATGCCGTCGCGCAGCCGATCACTGCGACGACGGTCATCGCCAATTCCGCATGCGCGAAAATCACGCTGGACCGCGCCACTACGTACACGCCGGCTGTCACCATGGTGGCCGCATGGATCAGCGCGCTGACCGGCGTGGGCCCTTCCATCGCGTCGGGTAGCCAGACGTAAAGCGGAAGTTGCGCGCTCTTTCCGGTTGCGCCGACAAACAACAGAAGCGCGACCGCCGTTAACACACCCGCTGCACCCATCGGTTCAAACCGCATATTCGCGGCTGCCGCGAACACCTCGTTGAAATTCAGCGAATGAAACGTCTGGAATATCAGAAACATTCCCAGCATGAAGCCGAAGTCGCCAATGCGGTTGACGATGAACGCCTTCTTCCCTGCGTCCGCGGCCGACTTGCGCAGAAAAGAAAATCCAATCAGCAGATAACTGCACAGGCCCACGCCCTCCCAGCCGACAAACAGCAGCGCGTAGTTCGCAGCCATCACCAGGATCAGCATGAAAAACATGAACAAATTGAGATAAGAGAAGAAGCGGTAGTAGCCGCCTTCTTTGGCCATGTAGCCCGTGGAATAAATATGAATCAGCCAGCCCACGCCGGTGACCACCAGCAGCATCACTACTGTGAGCTGGTCCACTTGCAACGCAAAATCCGCGCGGAAATTACCCGCCAGGATCCACGGGAAATAGGACTTGACCCATGGAATGTCCTGCGATGGAAGCGACGCGAATTCGCGAATCACTTGCAGCGCGGCGAGAAACGACAGGCCTGTCGCGCCAATGGCGACCGCGTCAATCGCTCGCTTCGGCCAGCGTCTTCCCAGCAAGCCGTTTAGCGCCGCGCCGAGCAGCGGCAGCGCCGGAATAATCCAGAGATGATCCAGTACGAACATTCAGTCCAATATTCCTTGGCGTAGGGGCGCAGCACGCTGCGCCCGCCTATCATTACAATTTCAACAAATCCACGCGTTCGACGTTCAGCGACTGCCGGTGTTTGGCAATCAGAATGATAATCGCCAGCCCCACGGCCGCTTCTGCCGCCGCCACTACAATCACGAAAAACACGAATACTTGCCCGTTCAAATTCCCCAGGTGCCGGCTGAAAGTGACGAACGCTAGGTTCACCGCGTTCAGCATCAGCTCGATGGACATGAAAATCGTGATGATGTTGCGCTTGAACATGAACGCCACTACGCCCAGCCCGAACAGGACTGCGCTCAGCACCAGGTAGTAGGACGACGGCACCACGTCAGTTTTCCCTCTTCGCCAGCACCACTGCACCGAGAATTGCCACCAGAATCAAGATGGAGGTCAGCTCGAACGGCAGCAGAAAATCCGTGAACAGAAGTTTCGACAGATTCCGTGTCATTGCCGGGGAACTGCTGGCCGCCGTCGCCATCCCCTTCGTGCCGCGGCCCACCCACCAGGCCAGTTGCAGCATCAGGAAAAATCCCAGCGGCAGCCCCACGTAGCGCGCCATGCGGCTCACGTTCGTGCGTTCTTCTTCGCCCGCGTTCAACAGCATAATGACGAACACAAACAGCACCATGATCGCGCCGGCATACACGATGATCTGCACCGCGGCCACCAGCTCCGAGCCTTGCAGCAAGTAGAGTCCCGCCAGCGCGACCATCACCACGATCAGCGAGAGCGCGCTGCGGATGGGATGCCGCTGCACAATCAGGCTCACCGCGCCCAGCACGGCCACGGCAGCGAGGATAAAAAACACGATAACTTGCGCGCTCATTTGCTGTTCACCAGCACCATCCAGCTCGTCAAAATCACGTTGGCAATCGACAACGGCAGCAGCAACTTCCAACCGAAGGACATCAATTGGTCGTAGCGGAAGCGCGGCAGCGTCCCGCGCAGCCAAACGTAGAAAAACAGGAACAGGAACACTTTCAGCAAAAACCAGAACGGCCCTTGCACGAACGCCAGCACGCCCGGCAGCGCACACACTGCCGCCAAGCCTGCAAGCGCGAGAGCAAGGATGGGCAGCACGATTCGTCCGAACCTGGTGGAGTATCGCAACCCGTCAATAAACAGCAGCACCGCACATGCCGCCAAGACTGCAGTCGGAATGTACAGAGTCCAGACCATCATGCCGCCTGCGGAAAACGGGGAGAGCCAGCCGCCGAAGAACAGCAGCGTCGCCAGGCACGACACCGTAATCATGTTGGCGTACTCCGCCATGAAGAACATCGCGAATTTGAAGCTGGCGTACTCGGTGTGGAAGCCCGCCACCAGTTCGGTTTCTGCTTCCGGCAAATCGAATGGCACTCGGTTCGTCTCTGCGATCGCGGAAACAAAATAGACAAAGAAGCCCAGCACCTGGGGAAATGGCGGTGCCAGCAAATTCCACCGGGGAATAACGCCGAGCCAGTAGCCCTGCTGCTGCATGATAATTTCGCGCAGGTTGAATGTACCCGCCATCAACACCACGCCGACGACGGACATGGTCATGGACAGCTCATAGCTGACCATCTGCGCCGAGCTGCGCAGCCCCCCCAGCAGCGGGTACTTGCTGTTCGACGCCCAGCCTCCCAGCGCCACGCCGTACACGCCCAGCGAGGTAATCGCAAACAGCACCAGCAGGCCGATGTTGACGTTCGCGATTTGCAACCACGGAGACGGCCCGAAGGGGATCATCGCGATCGAGCACAATGCCAGCGCCATCGCCAGGAACGGCGCAAGAAAATAAATGAGCTTGTCCACTCCCCCCGGCGTCGGATCTTCTTTGAACAAAAATTTCAAGCCGTCCGCCAGCGGCTGCAGCAGTCCGTGTGGGCCCACGCGGTAGGGTCCCCAGCGCGACTGGATGTGCGCCACCACCTTGCGCTCGAACCACGACAGGTATGCCAGCGCAGTCATCATCAACGCCATCAGTACGACCACCTTGATGATGGAGACAATCCACACCGAGGGCTGGTTGAAGAAATCGCTCACGCTTCGCTCTTCGCTTCTGGAACAGAATTAATCATGGTGCAGTAGCGGCTGAGAGTGCCGCTGGTAAACAGGGTGTCCCGCGCGGAAAAGATACTTTCCGCGGGCACGTCGCTCAGCTTGTGGCCGTTGGCGGGCACCACAGGCGCGGTGCGTTCAGCCCCGCCGGCAAGCAGGCCGGGCATCGAAACGCCGTATCCTGGCACGCCGCTGCGGATTTCGTCCAGAGCTGCCTCCGGCGTGCGCAGAGGAATCGCTTTTCCCATCCCCGCCTTCGCCAGTTGATGCGACACGATGCGCAGAATCTCGAAATCTGTGCGCGTACCCATCGTCTCCATCGCCTTGCGCAGTAGTTGCACTTCGCCGGCGGTATTGGTCATCGTGCCGTTTTTTTCGTACGCGCACGCCGCAGGCAACACAATGTCCGCTTGCTGTGCCGTCTCGGTCAGGAACATTTCTTGCACGACGAGCAGCTCAAGCCCCGCGGGCCGTCCGCCCGTGCCGAAGGTCTTGAATGGGTTTGCGCCCACCACGTACAGTGCTTGCAGCGTGCCTTCCGCCGCGTCGGACAGCATGCGTCGCGCGTCAATGCCCGGCGCTTCGGGAAGCGACGTCCCCCAAAGTTTTCCGAAAGCGTCGCGCGCGGCAGCATTGCTCAGTGGCGCATAGCCCGGCAGCCGGTCGGGTAGCAGCCCCATGTCTGCCGCGCCACGTGAGTTTGCATAGTCGCCCAAGGCCATGAACCGCGTCTGCCCGGGCAGGGAAGCGCCGAACTCCACCAAATGGCCGATGGCCGCGCCACGCAATTCCGCGCCGAAGACGATAACCACGTCCTGCTCTTTTTCCAGCGCGCCGCGCAGCTTCATCATTTCGAGGCTGGTGTCCAGCTCGAGGTCGCCCTCGCCGGTCGCCAGCCACCGCGCCATCAGAGCCTCCGCCCCGGGCGCGATGCGCACAAACTGCTCCGCCTGCCGCCGCAGCTTAATTTCTTGCGTGTTGATGATGTACAGCCGCGCGCCGTGCAGCCGGACAGCGGAGCGAATCTCCCACGCCACCAGCGGATTCTGATTCGTTGGATCGTTGCCGATCAGCAGAATGGCTTTCGCTGCGCCCAACTGTTCCATGCCGGGCTGAGCTGCCGAAGATTTTTCGCCCAGCGACTGCACCAGCGCGCTGTAGTCCGCGGTGCGATGATGGTCCACATTGTTTGTGCCGACCGTGGCGCGCGCCAGGCGGCCCAGCAAATAATTCTCCTCGTTCGTCGTGCGGTTCGAGCCGATGAATCCGATGGCTTCCGGCCCGTGCGCATCGCGTATCGCTTTCAGCCGCGCCGCAACTTCCGCCAGCGCGTCTTCCCAACTCGACGGTTGCAAGGTGCCGTTGCGCCGCACGAGCGGCAGCTTCAGACGATCTTTGTGATGAACAAAATCAAATCCGTACCGGCCCTTGATGCACAGGAATTCCTTGTTGATGCCGGAGAGATCGCGGTTGTTCGCGCGCAGGATGTCATTATTGCGGACGCTCAGCGTCGTTTTGCACCCATTGGAGCAATGCGCGCAGACCGTGGGCACGTAGCTCATCTCCCACGGCCGCGTTTTGTAGCGATAGGTGCCGCTCGTCAGCGCGCCCACGGGACAAATGTCAATGCACATTCCGCACTCTTCGCATTCCAAATGGTCTTCGCGGTTGGGGATAATGACGGAATTCACGCCGCGCGAGCCCACGCCAAGCGCCTTCACGCCCATTCCTTCGTCGCACACGCGCACGCAACGGAAGCACAGGATGCACCGCGGCGCGTCGTAGTACACCACCGGCGACCATTCCTGCTCCGGCGAATGCAGCTTCTCCTCGACGAATCTGCTCTTATCCAGACCGTAGCGGAAGGTCATGTCCTGCAACTCGCACTCGCCGCCCTTGTCGCACACCGGGCAATCCAGCGGGTGATTGGTCAGCAGGAACTCCAGCATGTCCTTGCGCGCTTTGTGCACTTGCGGCGTATCGCTGCGTACGACCATTCCTTCGGTGGCCACCAGCGTGCACGCCGTTTGCAGCTTCGGCGCTTTTTCCACTTCCACCAGACACATCCGGCAGGCGGCTTGCAACGATAGGCCGGGGTAGTAGCAGAACGACGGCACTTCGATGCCTACGCGCCGCGCCGCTTCAATCACCACGGTTCCCGCCGGCACGGTCAGCTTGTGCTCGTTCAACGTGAACGTAATTGTTTTTTGTTCGGCCATAGCAAATGCCGCTACTCTTCCACCGCGACTTCGGCTGCTTTGAACGGGCAGCGCCCGCTCAAGTGCTCCTCAAACTCGTGCCGCCACTTTTTGACGATAGCCATCATGGGCATCGCCGCCGCGTCTCCCAGCGGGCAAAACGTTCGCCCAAATATATTTTTGGCAGCCTCGTCTATGATGGGAATGTCTTCCGCTCGGCCGCTGCCGGCGTGGAAGCGGTCGAGGATCAGCTTGATCCACGACGTGCCTTCGCGGCAGGGGATGCACCAGCCGCAGGATTCATGCGCGTAGAACTTCATAATGCGCCGCGCGAAGTCCACCATGCAGGTGTCCTCGTCGAGCACCACCACGCCGCCTGAGCCCAGCATCGAGCCCGCTTTGGCCAGGGAGTCAAAGTCCATGGCAATGTCGCATTCCTCTGCTTTCAGCGCCGGCGTCGAGCTACCTCCCGGCACCACCGCCTTCAATTTCTTTCCGCCGCGCATGCCGCCAGCGACTTCAATCATCTTTAGCAGATTGAATCCCATCGGCAGCTCGTAAATTCCTGGCCGCTCGACGTGGCCGGAAACGCAGAACAGCCGCGTGCCGCCATTCCGCGCCGGACCGAGCCCCGCATACCACTCCGCGCCTTTCAGGATCACCGACGGCACTGCGCTCAGCGTCTCCACATTGTTGATGATGGTCGGGCAGCCGTAGAGTCCGACTACGGCGGGGAAGGGAGGCCGGATGCGCGGATAGCCGCGCTTGCCTTCCAGCGATTCCATCAGCGCCGATTCCTCGCCGCACTCGTACGCGCCCGCTCCGGTGTGCGTGCACAAATCAAAATTGAATCCGCTGCCGAGAATATTCTTCCCGAGGAAGCCGTGCTCGTACGCTTCGCGGATGGCCCCGTCCACGATGTCCAGCACGTAGCGGTACTCGCCGCGCACGTAGATGTAGCCCTGGTGCGAATTCACCGAGCGCCCGGCGATGATCATGCCTTCGATCAACTGGTGCGGGTCGAACTCCAGCAGCGGCCGGTCTTTGCAGGTGCCCGGCTCGCTTTCGTCGGCGTTGGCGATGATGTATTTCGGTTTCGGCGAATCCTTGGGCACGAAGCTCCACTTCACTCCGGCGGGAAAGCCCGCGCCGCCACGCCCGCGCAGATTGGATTTCTTTACCTCTTCGATGATTCCTTCCGGCGTCATCTCTTTCAGCGCTTTTTCCAGCCCCTGGTAGCCTTCGTGCTTGCGATACACCTCGATCTTGCGCGAATTCTTGATGCCGAAGCGCCGGCTGATTACCGGCACTTCCGCCGGATGCCGTTCATGGATCGAGCCCGAAACGTGCGGCACGGGCGCCGGCTTTTTCCCCGCCTGAAACTGGTCCAGGATAGCGTCGAGTTTTTCCGGCGTCAGGCATTCGTAAAAGTCGTAATTCACCTGCGCGGCCGGTGCGCCGGTGCACGCGCCGATGCACTCCACTTCTTCGAGGGAAAACACTCCATCCGACGTGGTCTGCTTGTGGCCGATGCCCAACCGCTTTTGCGCGTGCTCCCACAATTTTTCGCCGCCGCGCACTTTGCACGAAATGTTCGTGCACACCTGCACGTGACAGTGCCCAGCGGGCGCGCGCCGCAGCATCGAGTAATACACCAGCGTCTCGGTTACCTGTAGCGTATTCAAATCCAGTCGCCGCGCGATTTCCGCAATCATTTCGTCGCTGATGTGGCCGTACTCGTCCTGCGAGTAGAGCAGCATCGGCACCAGCGCCGAGCGCTTTACCGGATAGCGCTTCAGCAGTTCGGAAAATTTGTTCTCAAGCTGCGGAGACAGAGTCATAAGTTGGTTCGAATCACCACTGGCTACCGGTCAATCTCCCCCAGAACAATGTCAATCGTGCCGATGCACGCCACCACGTCGGCAATCAGCCGTCCTTCGCACAATTTCGGCAGCGCCTGCAAATTGACGAACGACGGCGTGCGGAACTTTACCCGCCACGGCTTGGGTGTGCCGTCGCTGGCTACGTACACGGCCAGCTCCCCGCGCGGCGATTCGACGCTGGACTGCACCTCACCCGGCGGCGGCGCAAATCCCTCCGTGAAAATCTTGAAATGGTAGATCAGCCCTTCGATGGAGGTCTTCATCTCCTCGCGCGAAGGCGGCACAATGCCTGGCGCTTCCGTGCGAATGGGGCCCTCCGGCGGAATTTTTGCCATGGCCTGCCGGACAATCTTCAAACTCTCGCGCATTTCCGCCACGCGCACCAGGTACCGTGCGTAGCAGTCGCCCGCCTTCTGCGTGCAAATGTCGAACTCAAATTCGTCGTAGCTGGAGTACGGAAACATCTTGCGAATGTCGTAAGCGACGCCGCTGCCGCGCAGCGACGGCCCGGACACGCCCCACGCGACGGCGTCCTCCCCTGAAATCACGCCCACGCCCTGCGTGCGTCCCAGCCAGATGCGGTTTTGCGTCAGCAGGTCTTCGTATTCCTGGATGCGCGCGGGAAACATCTCCACAAACCGCTCCACGCGCTCCAGCCAGCCCGGCGGCGGCTCCAGTGCCAGCCCGCCGATGCGGAAGTAGCTGGTCATCATGCGCTGCCCGGAAACGAACTCAAAAATCTTCAGGACTTCTTCGCGCTCGCGGAAGCAGTAGAGGAACATGCTCATCGCGCCGAGGTCGATGGCGTGCGTCCCCAGCCACACCAGGTGCGAGCCGATGCGGGTTAGTTCCGTCAGCAGCACGCGGACGTACTGCGCGCGCTTCGGCACTTCAAGTCCCAGCAGTTTTTCCACCGCCAGGCAGTAGGCCAAGTTGTTGGAGAGCGGCGCCAGGTAATCAATGCGGTCGGTCAGCGTGATAGCCTGCGAATACGTTTTGGCTTCGCAAGTTTTCTCGATGCCGGTGTGCAGATAACCGATGTCGGGTTTTGCAGCGACAACCGTTTCCCCGTCAAGTTCCAGCAGCACGCGCAGCACGCCGTGCGTGGACGGGTGCTGCGGCCCCATGTTCAGGACCATCGTTTCGGCAGCGCCGGTCGCGGTCTGCACCGTGGTCATCGGTAGCCCTCGACGGGAAAATCCTTGCGCAGCGGGTGGCCTTCCCAATCTTCCGGCAGCAGGATGCGGCGCAGATCGGGGTGTCCCTCGAAGCGCACGCCGAACAAATCAAACACTTCGCGTTCGTGCCAGTTGGCCGTCGGCCACACGTTGGAAACGGTTTCCACCACGGGATTGCTGCTTTCCGCGCGAACCTTCATGCGCAGCCGTTCGCGCCGCGTCATGGAAACGAGGTGGTAGTTCAGCTCGAAGCGCGGCTCAGATGGGAAGCGGTCCACTCCGGTGACGTCGCACAAGTAGGTGAAGGCCAGCTCCGGATCGCCGTGGAGGAACTCCGCCGCCCGTCGCAGGTGCGCGCGGGGCACAACGATGGTCAGCTCGCCGCGAAAAAGATGGGTCTCCGCAATAGCTTGCGCGTCCCATTCCTTCAGCTTGCGCACGACGGCGTAATTTTCGACGTCCTGTGGTTCCGCCATGTGACGGCTCCCGGGCGGCGTGGAGTGCTAACTGTTCCAGTCCAGCGCGCCTTTTTTCCACAGATAGAGGTAACCGACCAGCAAGATTGCGATGTACACCAGCATCTCCACGAACCCGAACAGGCGCAGCTCGCGGAACACATAGGCCCACGGATAGAAAAAAATGGCCTCCACATCAAACAAGATGAACAGCATGGCCACCAGGTAAAACTTGACCGAGAAGGGCTCCCGCGCGTCGCCAGTGGGCAGGATTCCGCATTCGTAGGCTTGCTGCTTGGCGCGGCTGGGCCGCCGGTTGCCGACAAATGTGGAAAGCAGGATGATGATCGCAGACAGTCCTGCCGCCACGATCATGTGCACGAACAGGGGAACGTAAGGCCTTAAGTAGCTCTCTGTCATCTCGGGGGTGCCAAAATAACTTGCTATAATAGCGGCCTGACGGCGCGGCGGTCAATCGAGCTTTGGCGGTTTCGCGTCACGCTGGTTCCCCGCGAAAGGAGGCACGTGCCCGGCCCGGTGATTTTCGGATTCAACACCGATTTGCGCGTAGGAAGCGTCGTGTACCACGTCCAGACCGAGGACCGCGGCGACGTCAATCCGGTCATTGACACGACCATTTATTCCAAGGGGCGCATCTTGCACCGCCGCGTCAACAGCTACAAGGAATTTCGCGAGTCGCCCGAGTTCAATCCCACCGCGCTCCGCGAACGCCTCGAAGTGCAACACCGCGCGATTATTGACGAGCTGCGCAGCGGCGCGCTCGCCTTCGAAGCGGTACCGGCCGCCGCGGCTCCGTCTCCTGAACCCGCCGGCATTCAAGTGCAGCTATTGAATCCGGGCTCCTGGCTGGCCGCGGGCACCGCCACGCTCAAGTTGGAAGTGAAGTCGAAAGGGAAGAGCGAAGCCGTGGGCGACGCCGCAATTCAGGTTACCGTGACCGGTGCGCAAGGGCCGGTGGAGTTCGGCGGCAAGACCGACCACGCTGGGCATGCAGACCTTGTCTTTCCCTTGCCGCGCATGGGCCCCGGCGGCACTGACTTGGTCATCCGTGCCAAGAGTGCCGCAGGCGAAGACGAAATCCGTTACTCGTTGAAGCCTAAGGCCCGCCCCACTGCATCATGAACGTTTTATTGATTGGGTTATGTAGCGCCGGCCTTCAGGCCGGCACTATACAAGTTTGTACTGGACGCTGCCCATGCAAGTGATCGTCAACGGCGAACAGAAGGAAATCCCCGACGGCCTCACCGTCTCGGGCCTGCTCAGGCACCTCGGAATTCATCCCGGCCGCGTGGCCGTCGAGCGCAACTTGGAAATTCTGCTGCGCGCGAAATGGGATGAGATGCGCGTCCAGTCCGGCGACCGCTACGAAATCGTCAACTTCGTCGGCGGCGGATAATTCGCGCGGCGTGCTTTACTTCTTCCTCGAAAACTTGAACAACTCCATCTTTTGTTCGTTGTTTTGCGCGCGCCACATCCACTGTTGCGTGATGTGGTCCGTATCCACAATGGTGAGCACCAGGTCGCGCATGTGGCCTTCTTGCGTGCTGGTGAGGTTGGTCGCGTCCAAAAACTTAAAAGCGAAAACATTTGGTTTCGCGGGGTCTGGCGCCGCCACCATCCGCGGCTGATTTCCCGCGCCGCAGTAATGCGTCACCATCAGCCGGTCGCCATCCAGGTGATAGATCGTCACCATCGGGTCTTCCGTGCCGTTCTGCATCGTTTCTTGCAGCACCGAGCCGTTCGACAGCACGCGGTAGGACACTTTGGAGGTCGCGCCGCCCGCTGCACCTTCCCAATCTCCTGCCAAAGTTTTCAGCTTGTCAAAGCTGGCCTGCGCTTTGCTTTGAGCCTTTGCGGGAGCAGCAGCTAGCCCCAGCACTACAAGCACCAACAAAAGACTCCGGATTACATTCATGCGCGCATCCTCCTTGTATGTGTCGGTGCGACAATTCTACACCCATGCTCGCTGTAGTTCCACGCTGCAACTTAGCCGCAGCCGTGATGGCCCATCCGGCAATTCTAAGTCTTCATCGCTGATTGCCGCCTCGCCGCGCAGATCAGCAACCACACCGACGCCGCGATCAGCAGCGGCGAAGAATACACCCCCGGCAGCAGCCGCCCGAAATACAGCGAACCCACCGAATGGCCCAGCCCATTAAGCAGCATGAGAATTCCGTAGGGATAAGACAGGTACACCATGGCCCGCGCGCCGCGAAACACAAACACGGACAGCAGGAACAGCAAAGTGACCGCAACGATCAGTCCGGAAATCCACACTTCAAATGTGAGTGTCGGGAAAGGAAGCCAGCCCACCCTCCAGCGCAAGGAAGCTACCAGTGGATTGTAGAAGGCAAGAAAATTGGTCAGCGCCTCGTCGGCCACGTGCACCGCCAACGCCAGCGTCAACGCCACCCAGGCCCAGCCGTGCTTCCGGACAACGGGATCCGTAGGAAGGGAAAATGGGGCGGTTGAATGCAAGTGGCTACCTCCCGTTAAGAACCTAATATGTGCCAGCAGTCCGCGGGAGTGAGTTCACACCTTCACCCCGGGTTTCCGAGCGCGATAGAGGCAAAGCGTTCCCAAAACCGTGGCAAACTGATCCGTCTGCTGCACGTCCTCGAACCCCGCTTCGCGCATCAGTTCGGGCAAGAGCCCTTTGGCGCTATCGGCGGTGGTCTCGAACCCGTCCAGAATCTGCACTAGGCAAAACGCCGCGCGCATCCATGCGTTTTGCGGCTTTCCCCAATCCGCGATGTGCAACTCGCCGCCGGGTTGCAGCACGCGCAGCACATCCAAAAGGGTGCGCACCCTGTTTGCCCGAGTCAGATGGTGAAGCATAAGGCTGCTCAGTACGCGATCGAATGATTCGCTTGCATACGGCAGGTCAAAGGACATCCCGCAGTCCAATCGGATGTCGAGCCCGGTTTGGGCGATTTTCGCTGCTGCGATTCTCAGGATATTAGGATCGCCATCGAGTCCGGTGACAGCACTCGCCGGATAATTTCGTTTCACCAGCAATGTGAGAGTCGCCGTCCCACAGCCCAAATCGAGCACGTGCTGGCCCGCCTGAATGCCAGCTTGTTCAATCAGTCGCTTCTTAAAAGTGTCTTCTCGAAGCGCCCAGCGAATCAAGGGATCATAAAAAGCAGTGAGTCTGTTGTACTTGAGCGCAGGAATGTACTCATTGGCTGAGTTTCTCATGGTGTCGCCCGGCTAAGGCAGCGAACTGGCTGGAAGCTACACGCCGTTGAGGATGTGGCCCATCTTGTTTTTCTTGGTGCGCATGTAGGCGCGAGCGCGCTTGGCATAGCGCGGTTCGCACGGCAACCGTTCGACCACCTTTACGCCGCCGGCTTCCAGTTGCTCCACTTTATCGGGGTTGTTGGAAAGCAACCGCACGCGCCGCACGCCGAGCTTTTTCAACGCCTCTGCGCAGAAGCCATATTTGCGCGAATCCGCGGCGAACCCCAGCTCGCGGTTGGCTTCGACGGTATCCTTCCCGCAGTCCTGCAATTCGTAGGCTTTCAGTTTGTTCATCAACCCGATGCCGCGCCCTTCCTGCGGCAGGTACAGCAGCACACCCGCGCGTGCCCGGCCTATTCGGCGGAGGGACATTTCCAGTTGCGCGCGGCAGTCGCAGCGCTGCGATGTCAGCACGTCGCCGGTCAGGCATTGCGAGTGGATGCGCACCACCGGCACGGTACCGTTCAGCCGGCCGCGCACCAGCACCACGGCCTCTTCATTCGGGGAATTCCCCCGCATACCGAGGATGGTAAAGTTTCCGAAGCGCGTGGGCAATTGCGCCCGGGCGATGATGTGCACTGCCGTCTTTCGTCGCGTCATAGCAAACAAGCCATTATAACAGCTTGTGCGACACCGCGCCCTCCGCCGGCTTTACTTTGCGCGGCGCTTTGGCTAACGTAGAAACGCGCAGTCCGCTGCCGCGTTATGCAGACGCTGACCTCCGGAAAAGACCTGCTCTTTCTGCTGGTGTTGAAGGTGGGCCTGGCCGCCTCCATGGCCGCGCTATTAGCGCGCTCCGCCACCTTCCGCAAAGTCCTCTACACGGAAATGCGCAACTCCGAAGAGAAGATGCAGTTGCTGCTCTTCATGGCCCCCACGCTGGTCGTCGGCGTCTTTCTGCGCCTGGTGGGTTATCGTTTCGCCGATCTCACGCTCGAGGGTGCATTCCTGCTCGGCATTCTGGGCGGCAGCGTGGCCGGTTCGATTGGCGGCGCCATTGTCAGCCTCCCGGCATTCTTCTTTCATGAATGGCTGGCGACTCCCATGGCTGTGCTTGCCGGCGCGCTGGGCGGACTGATCCGCGCCATCCTGCCCAACCACGAAGCAATCTGGAATTTCGGCCCGTTTCTTTTCCTGGGAATTCCTCGTTGGATGTTTCGCGTGGCGCGCAATGTCCGCGTGGCATGGGAAATGGTGCCGCTGGCCGCGGTGATTGCGCTCGAGCTCGGTCGCATCGCGCTGTCCCACGCGTCCTTCGGCCGCCCGGCAAAGCCCAATTGGCTTTTTGTGTTAGACACGCCGTCCTGGTGGACCCTCGCTCTGGTGGTCCTCACCACCGTCATGGCCGTGGCGGTACCCATCAAAATCTGGAACAACACCCGCATCGAAGCCAAACTCAAGCAGCACGAAGACCTGCTGCTCAACGCGCGCATGACTGCGCTGGCCAGCCAGATCAATCCGCACTTCTTGTTTAACACGCTGAATACCGTTTCCTCGCTGATTCGCTACAACCCCGATCTCGCGCGCGGCGTTCTGCTCAAGCTCTCCAGCATTCTTCGCCGACTGCTGCGCAAGCAGGAAAATTTCGTGCCATTGCGCGAAGAGCTCGGTTTCATTGACGACTATTTGGATATCGAAGTCGCGCGCTTCGGCCCCGACAAGCTGCAAATCTCCAAGGAGCTCGACGAGGACACGCTGGAGGCCTATGTGCCTTGCATGTTGCTCCAGCCCATCGTGGAAAATTCCATCAAGCACGGCCTCGCCCCCAAAGTGGGCGGCGGAGAAATCTGCATCCGCACCGCGCGCCGCGACGGCCGCTTGCTCATCGAAGTCGAGGACAACGGCCTCGGTATGCCTCCCGAGCGCATCAGCGCATTGGAAGGCGACGGCGTCGCCAAAGGCATCGGCATCAGCAACGTCCACGAGCGCCTCCGCGTGCTCTACGGCGACGACTTCCGCTTCGACATTCACAGCGTCGAAGGCAAAGGCACCTTCGTGCGCATTGACGTCCCCGACTTGGTCCCTGTGCTTGAATCCTCAAGTTAATGGAGGCCATGATGTCCGTCAAATTTGCTTCACGCACCCCCTGGCGCCTAAAACTCGAAAGACCCAACGTCGACCTCCCGAAAATCGTCCGCGTGCCTTCCAAATGGCAAAAGCGTTTCGGCACCGGCACGATGGTCATCGCCCACCCTCTCGACGTGGATGCCCTCTTCCGCACGATCCGCCCGGGCAAACTCGCCGCGCAGACGCAGCTTCGCGAGCGCCTCGCGCGCAAATATCACGCGGACCACACCTGCCCGCTTACCACGGGCATTTTCGTGTGCATTGTTGCCGAGGTCGCCGAAGAAGACCGCCGCGCCGGCAAAAGCCGCATTACGCCCTACTGGCGCGTCGTGCGCGAAGACGGCAGCCTCAACGAAAAGTTTCCCGGCGGACCGCCGGCCCAGGCCCGTCGCCTCCGCGCCGAAGGTTTTTCCGTCGCGGCAGGGAAGGGAAAGCAGCCGCCCCGCGTAAAGGATTTCGCCAAGTCTCTCGCCCATCTCTGAATCGGAGGTTGTCCACCCTCATGCGCGATGTTTTTCACACTTCTCCACAAGAATCCGCCGTGGGCGCGGGAGTCGTCGTCATTCATTGCAGCGACCCGCGCTACCAGCCGCACTTCCAGGATTTTCTTGCCAACAGCCTGGCGCTCGATTCCTACGCGCTGATCGCCGTACCGGGCGGCGTTCATTTTCTGATCGAGGGCGATTCCGCGCCGCGCTTTTCGTGGGTCGGCTGGAGCTGGGTGCAGTTCTTGCGCGATGTGGCCAGTGCGGAGCGCGTGATTCTTATCGGACACGACGATTGTCGCTGGTATCTCCAGCGGCGCTTCGCTCTCGACCCCGCGCATCTCGCCGTGCGAATCGAGGAAGATTTGCGGCGCGTCCGCACGGACCTCAACCAGCGCTTCCCGCAAATGCACGTCGAACTGTATTTCGCCCGCCTCGCAGCCGACCGCGCCGTCATCCAGCTGCTATCGTGACCGGCTTCAGTCATCCCTTCCACTTTCCTCTCTTCCTTCTTCGTCGTTCGTCCTTCGTCATGGGTTGCGTCGGAAATTCTGCTTGACAACGTCCCGATACTACTGTATTTTCTGTAATGACAGAAATAGGAGAAATCATCATGCGCCTCACCCCCGTCCAGCAGAAGTTCATCCTCCACTGGGGCGAAATGGGCACCCGCTGGGGCATCAACCGCACCGTCGCCCAGATCCACGCCCTGCTCTACCTCTGCGCCGACCCGCTGCCCGCTGAGGAAATCGCCGCCACGCTCGGCGTGGCCCGTTCCAACGTCTCCACCAGCCTGCGCGAGCTGCAGGCCTGGGGCATCGTGCGCGTCGTGCACGCGCTGGGCGACCGCCGCGACCACTTCGAATCCATGCGCGACGTTTGGGAAATGTTCCGCATCATCCTCGAGGAGCGCAAGCGCCGCGAAATTGACCCCACGCTCACGCTGCTGCGCGGATTGGTCGCCGAAGCCTCCAAAGGCGCGCACGCCGACACGCACACCCACGAACGCCTCGCTGCCATGCTCGAATTTCTCGACACCACGGCCGCCTTCTACGATGAGCTGCGCCGCATGCCTTCCGGCGCATTGCGCGGCGTGGCCAAGATGCGCGGCAAAATCGGCAAACTGATTTCCTTCAAAGGTGCTTGAGCCGCATCGCCTCAAGCAGGGAAGCGGAGAAATACCATGAACGCTCTCTTCTCGGACGGCCCAACAAAGCACAACACGCGCCGCGGCTGGGTTTTCTACGACGCCGACTGCTCCTTTTGCACCTCGCTGGCCCGCTGGCTCGAACCGGTGCTGCTGCGTCGCGGCTTCCACTGCGCCGCATTGCAGGAGCCGTGGGTGGGCATCGTACTCGGCCTGCCTCGCGAGGAACTGCTCAGTGAATTCCGCGTGCGCACTGCCGCCGGAAAAATCCTCGGCGGCGCCGACGCGCTCCTGCACCTCGCGCGCCACATCTGGTGGGCCTGGCCGCTCTACGCCCTGGCGCAACTTCCTTCGCCCCGCGATCTCTTCCGCGCCGCCTACCGCTGGCTCGCGATTCGGCGGCATTGCAGTGCGTCCATGCACTCCGCAAGAGTTCAGTGATTATTATTCTGAGTTCAATTGGATGCGATGAGGGGAGCGTGCTGGTGGATTACATTCCCGCAATACTTTCAAGCTTTTCCAAATCCCCCGCGCTGCCAATGGCGATCAGGTGATCGCCGGCGGAGAGCACCTCATCCGGCGCGGGGCTGAACGTCATCGTGCCGTCTGACTTTTTCAAAGCCACCACCATCACGCCCGTGCGTTTACGGATTTCCGCGCCTTCCAACGTTTTGCCGGCCAGCGCGGAGTTGTCCGGGATGCGGATCTCTTCAATCTGAATATCCATGCGTTGGCTGCCGAACGCGCTGTCGATAAAATCCAGCACGTGCGGCCGCAGCACGAGTTGCACAATGCGGTGCCCGATGAATTGGTAGGGCGACAGTACCTGCGTTGCGCCGGCCCGCTTCAGTTTTGGAATGGCCTCTTCCTCACTGGCGCGCGCGATGATAGGCATGCCCGGGTTCATGCCGCTGGCGGTGAGCACGATGTACAGGTTGTCCGCATCCGAAGTCACCGCGGCCACCAGGCCCTTCGCATGTTCGATGCGTGCTGCTCTCAATGATTCCTCGGTGGCGCCGCTCCCGATGAGCACGGGGATGCCTTCCTTCACTGCCCATTCGGCGCGCTGTGCATCCACTTCGATGATCAGGCAGGGAATCTTGTGCGCGCGGAATTCCCGCGACACGGTGCGACCCACTCGGCCCGCGCCGCAGATGATGTAGTGCCCCTTCAATTTCTCGATTTCTTTTTCCAAGCGCCGCCTTCCCATGTACGAGCCGAGCTCGAATTCTAGCAGAGCCTGGGTTGCAATCGCCAATAAGAACCCGCCCGCCGTTACCGACGACAAAATCAAAAAAATATTGAATATTCGCCCTTCGTAAGTGAGCGGACGAATCTCCCCGTAGCCCACCGTGGTCATCGTGATCACCGTCATGTACAGACCATCGAACCAGTTCCAGCCTTCGATGATGTGAAAGCCGACTGCGCCGATGGCGCACACGGCCATTATGAGCAGGAGAGTCAGAAGCAATCGTAGTTTGAATCTCATCTTCGACGGAGGGAATCGTCCAACGGCAGGGAAACATTGTCAAGCCGGGATAATGGCATGGGAGCTTTGTGCGGGCGAACTTGACTTGCGTTATTGGGAGAGGTGTAATCGCGTGCTTGCGGGATGTACCCATGTCCTACGAAATCAGCTTTACAAAACGATTGCAGGTCCCGGACTCCGATATTTATATCAATGACTGCTGTTGGGGAGGCGATCTGGTTCGCAATCTACTGCTTCCCCTAGTTCCCCAAGTTGCCCCGGATGCGGATCACATTCAATCCGTGCAGGAGGACTGGGGATGGTTCATCTGGTTCCGCCGTGGCGAAACTCATTTTGAAATCAATATTTGGTGTGATGATCCGACGCGAGGCGAATTTCGAATTCACTTGATTGCCAAGCGAAGAGCCGGCCTGTTCCGCAAGCAGATATCGGAAACATCCAAACTGGACAATCTTCGAGAACTTGTCTGTGCTGAGATTACGAAATGGGCTAGCACTTGCCGCTGCGAAGAAATCAAGGAATGAAGCCGTAGTCTGCGACTTGTCTCAGCTCCGCGGCGACTTCACCTCGGCCAGTACGCGGCTGTAATATCCTTCGTACAGCGGAATGATTTTGCTGGCGCAGAACTCCCACGTGGCATTTTCGCGAGCTTTTTTGCCCATTTCGCGGCCGCGGTCGCTGCGCGAGAGGATTTCAATCGCGTGCCTACCGGCCGTGACGACATCACGCGGCTGCACCAGGTAGCCGTCCGCGCCGTGCTTGACCACCTCCGGCAGCCCGCCGACGCGCGTGGCAATCACCGGCACCTCGCAGGCCATCGCCTCCAACGCCGCCAGCCCGAAGGATTCCAGGTCACTGGGCAGCAGAAACAGGTCCGCCTGGGATAGCTTGTCGTAGACGCGGTCCTGTTTTCCCAGAAAGTGCACGTCGCAGGCCAGCCCCTTCTGCCGCACCAGCCATTCCGCCGCGCCGCGGTCGGGCCCGTCGCCGATCAGCACCAGCTTGGCGCGCATTTTTTCGCGCACCATCGCAAAAATCTCCACCACGTCGGTCACGCGCTTCACCGGGCGGAAGTTGGAAAGGTGCATCAGGATGGGCTCGCCATCCGGGGCCCACTCCGCGCGCAGCTCCGGCATGTCGTGCCGGCGGTACACGTCGCAGTTCACAAAGTTGGGGATCACTTCGATGGGCCGCTTGATGTCGAATTCGCGCTGCGTGCGTTCTTTCAGGTAGGTGGAGATGGTGGTCACGCCGTCGCTCTGCTCGATGGAAAACCGCGTAATCGGCAGGTAGCTGCGGTCGGCGCCGACCAGCGTGATGTCCGTCCCGTGCAGCGTGGTGATAAACGGCAGCGTCGCCTTGCGCGAGGCCGCCATGGACCGCGCCAGCAGCGCGCTCACTGAATGCGGAATCGCATAGTGCACGTGCAGCAGGTCGAGCTGCGCCGACTCTGCCACCTCACCCATCTTCACCGCCAGTGCCAGCGCGTACGGCGGGTGGTCGAACAGCGGATACGTGGCTACCTCGACTTCGTGAAATTGAATGTGGTCGTTAGACGTATCCAGTCGGAATGGTGGCGCATAGCTGATGAAATGGACTTCATGCCCGCGCGCAGCCAGCTCCATGCCAAGTTCGGTGGCCACCACGCCCGAGCCGCCGTACGTCGGATAGCAAGTGATGCCGATTTTCATCGCCTTGACTCTACCTTTCGCGCGCCGCTTCCCGCAAGCTGCCTTGCTGTCCGGCCCGAGCGGATGCTACATTCGCTCGTTCTCATTGGACGCAGGCGGAGGCGCTTCGGGTGCTACGACTTGCCAACAAAGTGGCTCTCATTACGGGCGGCGGCACCGGCATCGGCCGAGCCTGCGCCCTGGCTTTTGCCCGCGAAGGCGCGAATGTCGCTCTCGCCGGCCGCCGCCCGGGCCCGCTCAACGACGTCGCTGCCGAAATCGCCAAGGCCGGAGGAAACGCCCTGGCTATCGAGTGTGATGTGACCGATTCTGTCAGCGTCCAGCACGCCATCGAAACCACCTCTGCCTGTTTTCACGGCCTCCACATCGTCGTCAACAACGCCGGAGCGCTATTGGTGGCCGCCGTGGATGGTACGACCGAAGCGGAGTGGGACCACCTCATGGCCGTGAATCTGAAGGGCACATTCTTGGTATCCCGCGCCGCCTTGCCCGAGCTGCGCAAGGCCGGCGGTGGATGCATCGTCAATATCGCTTCCATTCTCGGCCTCGTCGCCATGAAAAACCGCGCCGCGTACACCGCCTCGAAGGGCGGCGTCATTGCTTTGACCAAAGCCATGGCCCTCGACCATGCGCACGAAAACATCCGCGTGAACTGCATCTGCCCGACGATTGTGGAAACGGAGCTGGTGGAGAATCTTTTTTCTTCGCAGCCGAATCCGGAAGCGGCCCGCCAGGCCCGCCGCGACATGCTTCCCGTCGGCCGCCTCGGCAAACCCGAAGACGTTGAGCGGCTGGCCGTTTACCTTGCGTCCGACGAGTCCTCGTTTGTCACTGGCGCTGCGTTGCCGCTCGATGGCGGTCTGACGGCGTACTGACATGCGTGCCCACTTATCCAAACTCGCGCGCATGGCCGAAAGCGAATTCGCTCGCCGCATACGCGATAGCAATTCCGGGCGGCTTTTTGGCTTTCAGTTGGAATCCGCGGAGCCGGGTCGCGCCGTCATTCTGATGCGCGTGCGCCCCAAGCATCGCCAGGTGCACGGCGTGGTCCACGGCGGCATTTTGGCGGCTCTGGCGGATACCTCGGCGGGCGTGGCCTGTTACATGCTCCTGCCACGCGGTACTCGCCTCGCAACGATTGAAATGAAAATTAATTATCTCGAGCCGGTGGAGAAGGGCACTATCCGCGCGGAAGCGCGCGTGCTCCGCAAAGGCCGCACCACCGCCGTCGCCGAATGCGACGTCCGCGACACCTCGGGCCTTCTCGTTGCCAAGGCCCTTCTCACCTTTTCCATTGGTAGAAGTGAAACGAAAAGTTAGGTCGCGCGAAGACCCACGCCTCGTGTAAACACAGAACTTTCTTCTTAGTCCCTTCCTACCACCTACCACCTACCACCTACAACCTTTCCCTCACTGCCCGTTCGACCCGCCGCTCGCAGCCTCTTCGCCATCCTTATACAAGTACTTGATGCAGTGCTTGTAGATCAGCAAGTTTGGGCTGCCATTGCGCGTCAGCTTGATGCAATCCCGGTCGTACCACTCGACCGTGCCTTTCAGCACTTCGCCATCCGTCAGCACCACGGCCACCGGCACGCGCGACTGCATCTGCTTCACGTAGTAAAAATTCTCCGCAAACGTCTGTTCCGGCGGTGTCGGCTTTTTGCGCGGCTGCACGGGCTGGGCCACTTGCGGCCGCGCCGTGAACTGCTCCTTCACGTCCGTCAGCGACGGCCGGATCAACTTTCGGTTCACCATTACGTGCTCCTTCTCCATGAGTGCACCGGGATCATTGCGATGGTCCTTCTTTGGATGCATAAACACCTCCCCGGGTACCGGCTTTTTTGCTTTCGGGCTGCCCGCGCGGCTCACCGGCTGGCCAGTGACACCGCAACATTCTCCAGACCCAGTTGGCGATTGACGTTGCGTCTCAATCGGCCGTGCAGTTGGTCCAATCGGCTGGTCGCTTGGCTCACCCAATCCAGGGTGGCCTTCGCGCTGAGTGCCTCCAATTCCCGCCGGAGGTCCGGATTCCGCAGAACGGAGTTCTTCGCGTCGCAGGACAACTCAAGCAGGTCCGTAAGTAGACTATAAAACAAATCCAAAATGTTTTCAAACGGCACCTTCTCGGTCTTGGTCAGTTGCGCCGTCAGCGCAAACAGCTTTCCGGCCGGCTTGCCCGCCGCCCCCAGCTCGATCACTCGCAGCACGTCTCGCCGCAGCCGCCCCGATTCCTCCAGGTCCATCTCCAGCGCGGTGCCGATGCTGCCCTGTGCAATCTGCGCCACCAGCTTGCGTTGCGCCGGCTTCAAATCCGCCCGGCGCTTCAGGAATCCCTCCACCTGTTCCACCGGCACCGGCGCAAAGTAAAACCGCAGGCAGCGCGACTGAATCGTTCGCAACAGCAGGTCCGCGCTCGACGCCAGCAGGATCAGCGTGGCCGATTCCGGCGGCTCCTCCAGAATTTTCAGAAAAATGTTGGCGTTGTCCCAGCGCATGGTTTCCGCGCCGTCGAGAATGAACACGCGCCGCCGCGCGCCCGGGCGGAAGTACGCCGCGCGCTGCACCGCGCGCAACTGCCCCATGCGGATCACCGGTCGCGCCACTGGCGTGCGCAGCCGCACCGGGTCCGGCACAATCACGCAGACGTCCGGATGCGTTTGCAGCAGCAGCGGCGTGCGCTCGATGGTGGCCGTATCCGGGCTCTCGCCCCGTTCCGCCAGTCCGCGCTCGATGAGCGGCCGCGTGTCCGCAAGCTGCGCGATGCTTTTGCACGGCGCACATTCGCCGCAGAAATCGTCGTTCATGCGCTCGCAATTCGCCGCCTGCGCAAACATCCGCGCCAGCGTGTACTTGCCCACGCCGCGCGGCCCGGTAAACAGCAGCGCGTTCGGGACGCGTCCCGCGCGCAGCATTCCCCGCAGCGCCGTCAAAATATTTTCATTGCCCAGAAAATCCGCAAATCCCATTTCATCCCTTGTCATTCTGAGCGAAGCGAAGAATCTTCCTCCCCAAGCCTGACCGCCCAGCGCTTCACTTGCTCATTCGGCCCCGCATCAAATATCCCGCGCGCGCTTCGATTCGCCGTACCAATTCCCGGTGGATTTCGATTGGCGGGCGGAGTTTTCCGGCCGCCGCGTCAAAGCACTCGATCGTCACCCAGTTCCGCTCG
>JAMCWK010000111.1 GCA_023481105.1 Acidobacteriota bacterium
GGTGTTCAAGGTTCGCCACCTCGTGCAATAGGTGAAGTGAATTTGTAGGGGCGGACCTGCGTGTCCGCCCGTTTTGTGAAGTTGTCGGGGCGTCCGCCGTGGCGGACTGCGCCCGATGTTTGGGAATTTTGGAGAACTTGAGGCTCATATGCCAGTGAATCTATCGAATCTGAAGCCTGCCGCCGGTTCGCGCAAGAAGCACGTGCGTGTCGGCCGCGGCATGGGCTCGAAGCTCGGCAAGACTGCCGGCAAAGGCAACAAGGGCCAGAAATCGCGCAAAGGCTATTCGCGCCGCCCGGGATTTGAAGGCGGCCAGATGCCGCTGCATCGCCGCATGCCCAAGCGCGGCTTCAACAATCCGCGCGGACTCGAATTCGCCATCGTGAACGTGGAATCGCTGAACGCGTTTCCCGCCGGCGAAACGGTCGGCCCACTGGAGATGGTTTCCAAGGGCCTCGTCCGTCAGTTGTGGGACGGCCTGAAAGTTTTGGGTGACGGCGACCTCAAGGTCGCGCTCACTGTGCGCGCGCACAAATTCAGCAAATCGGCGCAGGAAAAAATCGCTGCGGCCGGAGGCAAGGTCGAAGTACTGCAATGAAACTACTGGAAGCATTTCGGAACATTTTCCGCATTCCGGACCTGCGCAACCGCGTGCTCTTCACGCTCGCGCTGCTGGCGGTCTATCGCATTGGTGCCTTCATTCCCACCCCGGGAATCAACACCAAACTAATTGAAGATTTCATCGAGCGCAGCGGCGGTTCCGTGTTCGGTTTCATTGACCTGTTCAGCGGCGGCAATTTCCGCCGCTTCAGCGTGTTTGCTCTCGGCATCATGCCGTACATCACGGCCTCCATCATTTTGCAGTTGATGACCATTCTGTTCCCGTACCTCGAGCGCTTGCAGAAGGAAGGCGAGCTGGGCCGCCGCAAGATCACCCAGTACACGCGCTACCTCACGATCGTGCTCTCCTGTATCCAGTCCGCTTCGATTGCGCTCACCTTGATGAAGACCGGCGGTCCCGAGGGCCAGTCGCTGGTGTACAACCCCGGCGTCAGTTTCATCTTGATGACCATGCTCACGCTGACCACCGGCACGGCCTTCATCATGTGGCTCGGCGAGCAGATTAGCGAGCGCGGCATCGGCAACGGAATGTCGCTCATCATTTTCGCCGGCATTGTGGCCGGGTTGCCGCATGCCATGAAAGATCTGTTCGACAAGTTCGCCGACCGCACCTGGGGCCAGTTCACCGGCTTGGCAATGATTCTGCTCGTTGTCCTGATGGTGGGCATCATCGGCTTCATCGTATTCGTGGAAGGCGGCCAGCGCCGCATTCCTGTGCAGTACGCCAAGCGCGTGGTCGGCCGCAAAGTGATGGGCGGGCAGATGACCTACTTGCCGCTGCGCGTCAATGCCGGCGGCGTGATTCCGCCGATTTTTGCCAGCTCGCTGCTTGCGCTGCCGCAGACCGCGGCGCTGTTCTTCGAAAAGAAGTATCTCTTTTTCCGCGATTTCGGCGAGCAGATGAAGTGGGGCATGCCCTGGTACACGCTGCTGTACGTCACGATGATTATTTTCTTCGCCTTCTTTTATGTGGGCATTGTTTTCAATCCCACCGAGTTGGCGGACAACATGCGCAAGTACGGCGGCTTCATTCCCGGCATTCGCCCCGGCCGCAACACGTCCGAGCACATCAACCGCATTCTCACGCGCCTAACGTTTGTGGGTGGCTGCTATCTGGCTTTGGTCTGCCTCATCCCGGAATGGATGATTGCCGGCATCAAGCTGCACAAGCTATGGGGGCCGGTCGGCGCATGGTTCGACGCTTATGCCCCGCGCTGGTTGTTGGAAGGCCTCGGCGTCACCTTTTATTTTGGTGGCACGTCGCTGCTCATCGTCGTCGGCGTGGCTATGGATACGGTGCAACAGATTGAGGCGCAGCTCGTCATGCGCCATTACGAAGGTTTTGTAAAGAAGGGCCGTTTGCGGAGTCGCCGCGGTTAGTTGTGGAGGTGCCGCTATGGCATCGCAGGGAGCAAAGCGCGCGCTGATTTTCCTCGGGCCTCCGGGCGCGGGGAAGGGCACGCAGGCCATGCAGGTGGCCAAGGTGCTGGGTTTGCCGCACCTCTCCACGGGCGACATGTTCCGCGATCACGTCGGCCGCGGAACCCAGCTTGGCCTCAAGGCCAAGCCCATCATGGAGCGCGGCGAGCTGGTGCCCGACGAAATTGTTCTCGGCATGGTCGAGGAGCGGGTCGCCCGCCCCGATTGCGCCAGCGGGTTTGTGCTCGACGGTTTTCCGCGCACCATCCCGCAGGCCCAGGGCCTCGACGATTTGCTTGGCCGCCGCGGATTCGGCAAGGCGCTGGTGCTGCACATCGCCGTCGAGTACGAAAAGCTCTTGCGCCGGCTCACCGGCCGCCGCACCTGCGCCACCTGCGGCGAGATTTACAATATTTACGCGCGCGCGCCCAAGGTGGAAGGTAAGTGTGACAAGGATGGCGGCGCGCTCACGCAGCGCAAGGACGACCGCGAAGAAGTGATTCGCGAGCGCATCGCGGCCTACGACAAGCAGACCCGGCCGCTCATCGAGTATTACCGCGCGCAGAGCGGGCTGGTGGATATTGACGGCGCGGCCGAGCCGGATGCAGTCACGCGCGCCGTGCTCGCCACGCTGGCGAGGTTGTAGCAACGAGTGATGGCCATTATCTGCAAGTCGCCGGCGGAAGTCGAGAAGATGCATCGCGCCGGACTGGTCGTTTGGGACGTACTTTCGAGCCTGCGGGGCATGGTCGCCCCGGGCGTCTCGACGATGGACTTGGAAAAGTTTGCGGAACGCCGCACCGCCGAGCATCGTGCGCGCGCCGCGTTCAAGGGCTACCGGGGTTTCCCGTGCGTGCTGTGCACCTCGGTGAACAACGAAATCGTGCACGGGATTCCGTCCGCCGCGCGCAAGTTGAAGGACGGCGACATCGTCTCGCTGGACTACGGTGTTCAGCTCAACGGCTACTACGGCGATGCGGCGGTCACCGTGCCCGTCGGAAAGATTTCGCCGGAGCTGGAAAAGCTCCTGCGCGTCACGCGTGAGTCGCTGGACCGGGCCATCGCGCAAGTCCGGCTCGGCAACCGGCTGAGCGACATCTCACACGCCGTGCAGAGCTGGGTCGAGGAGAACGGCTTTTCGGTGGTGCGCGAGTTTGTGGGGCACGGCATCGGCACGGTGATGCATGAAGAGTTGCAAGTGCCCAATTACGGCGCCCCGGGCCACGGCCCGCGCTTGCAGGAGGGCATGACGTTGGCCATCGAGCCGATGGTCAACATGGGCCGCCCGGCGGTCCGCGTGCTCGACGATAACTGGACGGCGGTGACCGCCGACGGCAGCTACTCGGCGCATTTCGAGCACACCGTCGCCGTCACCTCCAACGGCCCGTTGATTCTGACGCGCCCGAAGGAAGTCTCCGGCGCCTCGTGGTAACGAGTTTGTAGGGGCGGCCCAGCGTGTCCGCCCGCAGTAGGGGCGCTGCTTGCTGCGTCCAAAGGTAAGACGAATAGGAGTACATGGCCAAGCGACCGCAGCACGAAAAAAAGAAGCCCGAGGAAGGCAGCGGCAAAGAAGACGCCATCGAGGTCATGGCGACCGTGATTGAGCCGTTGCCCAACGCGATGTTCCGCGTTCAGCTCGAGAACAAGCACCAGGTTCTCGCGCACATTTCCGGCAAAATGCGGAAGAACTTCATCCGCATCCTGCCGGGCGACAAAGTCGCCGTTGAGCTTTCGCCTTACGACCTCACGCGCGGCCGCATCGTGTACCGCTACAAATAGCGGCCAGACGGTTTTGTAGGGGCGCTGCTTGCTGCGCCCCGTTTATGGAGCAATCGAATGAAAGTTCGCTCGTCGGTCAAAAAGATTTGCGACAAGTGCAAGATCATTCAGCGTGGCGGGGTCGTGCGCGTGATTTGCAGCAACCCCAAGCACAAGCAGCGCCAGGGCTAGTCGTAGGGGCGGACCTGCGTGTCCGCCCGCGTTGTGGGAATGTAGGGGCGGGTCTTTAGACCGCCCGTTGTAGGGGCGGCCTTTAGGCCCGCCCCGGTTGAAAGAACGAGGAGAACCAATGGCACGTATTGCTGGTGTTGACCTGCCGCCTCAGAAGCGTATCTGGGTCGGCCTGACTTCGATCTACGGCATCGGCCTGGCCCGCGCCAAGAAGCTCTGCGGCCTGGCTCGCGTGGACGAAACGAAAAAGGTGAAGGACCTCACCGAGGACGAAGTCAATCACCTGCGCCAGGTGATCGAATCGCAGGGCGGCATTGAAGGCGATCTCCGCAAGGAGATTCAGATGAACATCCGCCGCCTGATTGAAATTCAGGCCTATCGCGGGACGCGCCATCGCCGCAACCTGCCGGTTCGCGGACAGCGCACCCACACCAACGCGCGCACCCGCAAGGGCCCGCGCAAGGGCGCGGTGGCCATGAAGAAGAAGGTTCTCGGCAAGAAGGGCTAGGGTTTGTGATTTGTAGGGGCGCTGCTTGCTGCGCCCGCGGTACGACGCATCAACGAGAGGGAAACAGTGGCCAAAGAACCGAAAGACGCGGCGGCTGCCGGAGCACCGGCAGAAAAGAAGCCGTCGAAAAAGAAAAAGGAATTCAAGAAGAAGCGCGAGCGCCGCATCGTGCCTCACGGCGTGGTGTACATTCAGGCGTCGTTCAACAACACGCTGATCACCATCTCCGATCCCGACGGCCGCGCGGTCTGCTGGTCTTCGGCCGGTTCGGTGGGCTTCAAGGGCTCGCGCAAAGGCACGCCCTACGCTGCGCAGCAGGCTTCTTCGGCCGCGGCTTCGGTGGCCCGCGACCAGTACGGCATGAAGTCCGTGGTGGTGCGCATCAAGGGCCCGGGTTCCGGCCGCGAATCCGCGGTGCGTGCGCTGGCGTCTTCGGGGTTGCACATCAACTCCATCAAGGACGTTACGCCGGTGCCGCACAACGGCTGCCGTCCGCCCAAGCGCCGCCGCGTGTAGATTTTCGTAGGGGCGCAGCACGCTGCGCCCGCAATTATCGGGGGTTTGTAGGGGCGGGCCTTTAGGCCGCCCTGTTGGAAAAGGAGAAACGCAATTGGCTCGTCATCGTGATGCTGTTTGCCGCTTGTGCCGACGGGAGGGGATGAAACTCTTCCTGAAGGGCCTGCGGTGTTTTACGGAAAAATGCGCCATCGAAAAGCGCAACTTCGTCCCCGGCCAGCACGGCCAGAAGCGCCGCGCCAAGACCGTCGGCTACGGGTTGCAGTTGCGCGAAAAGCAGAAGGCCAAGCGTGCCTATGGCTTGCTCGAGCGGCAGTTTCGCACGTATGTCGCCAAGTCCGCGCGCGCCAAAGGCCCCACTGGCGAAAACCTTTTTGTCATGCTCGAGCGGCGCCTCGACAACGCTCTCTATCGCATGGGCCTGGCCAGCTCGCGCTCTCAGGCACGCCAGATGGTGCTGCACGGACATGTGACCGTCGCCGGCCGCAAGGTGAACATTCCCTCGTATCTGGTCAGCGTCGGCGAGGAAATCGCTCTGAAGGAAAAAATGCACCAGAATGCCATGGTGCTCGAAGCGCTGAATCTGGCGCAGAGCCAGAATTCCGTGCCTTGGCTGGAAGTGGACCGCGCCGCCTTCAAGGCTCGCGTGGTCGCTTTGCCGCGTCGCCAGGACGTCACCACGCCGCCCATCTCCGAGCAGCTCATCGTCGAGCTGTATTCGAAGTAAGCGGCCACTGATTTTCGAATTCGTTTTCTTGTCCCGGCTTGGCCGGGAGGAGGGATGCAAACGATGTGGAAAGGTTTCCAGAAACCCAAGCGTTTGGCGGCTGAGCCCGAATCGCTCACCGATAAGTTCGGACGTTTTTCGGCGCAGCCCTTCGAGCGTGGCTGGGGCACCACCGTGGGCAATGCCTTGCGGCGCACCCTGCTCAGCTCCATCGAAGGCGCGGCCATCACCGCCGTGAAAATCGAAGGCGTGCTGCACGAGTTCTCGCCGATCCCCGGCGTGGTCGAGGATGCCACGGACATCATCCTCAACCTCAAGCAGGTGCCGCTCAAGCTCAACTCCGATCAGGCCAAGACCATCTACCTGAACATCGAGAATCCCGGCGTGGTCACCTCGGCGATGATTGAAGAAGACGCCGATTGCGCCGTCCTCGACAAGTCCGTCTATCTCGCCACCGTCAGCGAAGGCGGCAAGCTCCAGATCGAAATGCGCGTCAAGAACGGCCGCGGCTACGTCGGCGCCGACCGCAACTTCGACGAAGACCTGCCCATCGGCTACATCCCGGTGGACTCCGTGCACTCTCCTGTGCGCAAGGTCAACTACGCTGTCGAGGCCGCGCGCCTCGGCCAGATGACCGACTACGAGAAGCTCTCCCTCGAAGTCTGGACCAACGGCGCCATCACGCCGCAGGACGCCATCGGCCTCGCCTCCAAGCTCATTAAGGACCACATGAGCATCTTCATCAACTTCGAGGAGCAGCCCGAGCTGCCCGAAGAAATCGGCGAGCCCACCAACGACCCGCGCCTCGAGCACCTCGACCGCTCCGTGGAAGAGCTCGAGCTGTCCGTGCGCTCCTACAATTGCTTGAAGAACGCCAATATTCAGTCCATCCGCGAGCTGGTGCAGCGCAGCGAGCCGGAGATGCTCAAGACCAAGAATTTCGGCCGCAAGTCGCTGAACGAGATCAAGGAAATCCTCGGACGCATGGGCCTCGCCCTGGGCATGAAGTTCGATGAGCACGGCCGCATCATCTGGCCGCCGCTCCCCAGCCAAACCGCCCCGCCGGAGGAGACCACCGCGCTGTAAGCGCTCGGGAAAACGGCCATGAGACACCTTCGCTCCGGTTCCAAACTCGGCAAGCAGCCCGCGCATCGCCGCGCTGTGCTCCGCAACCTCGTCACCAACGTGATTGAGAAGGAGCGCATCCACACCACGCGCGCCCGCGCCAAGGCCGCTCGCCCCATCGTCGAGCAGATGATTACGCTCGGCAAGCGCGATAGCCTCCACGCCCGCCGCCAGGCCGCCTCGTTTCTGATGACCCCGGGCGCAACGCAGAAGCTTTTCAAGGATGTCGCCCCGCGCTTCGCCGATCGCAACGGCGGCTACACCCGCATCATCAAGGCCGGGTGGCGCATCGGCGACGGCGCCGAGCTTGCCATCCTCGAACTCCTCGGCTCCAAGCTGAAGAAGAAGGAAAAGAAAGACAAGAAGGGCGCGAAGACCGAGGAAAAACCCGAAGAAGCAAAATCCGCCAGCTAAAAGTCTGGCTTCAATAAACATTTGAGGGGCTGGTCTTCGCACCAGCCCCTCTTTTTTGTTGCCGAAAACCGATAACTGATAACTGATAACTGAAACCTACAACCTAATTCCTACTTCCCCCGCCGTTCTCTCGCTCGCCGCTCGCTTCCGCGCCGTTCTGACCCTCCCGGCGCCGCCGCGCGCATTCTGCGGCGTTCCGTGGCGCGTCGCTGCACCATTCGATAATCCTGTGCCAGGCCCCAGCGCGTGCCTTTCCCGCAAGGTGTGCAGGCCCGCTCCAGCATCCCCACGTTCGCCAGGTCCTGCTCGTTCGACGCCAGTTCCGCCTGCGTACGCGTCCCGCACGTGCGGCAAATCAGAAGTGTAGCCATTGTTCTTCGCTCCCAGGTGCGTTTGGCTGCGCGCTTTCAGCTAGCTTGTTTATCCTTTTCCGCTCATCCCTTCAAGTCTTTTCTGTCTGCGCCCCAACACTCGTTCAGGTTTGTCTTTTACTCCGTCACTCTGCCACTCTGGAACTCTGCAACCCTATTGCTTTCCTACCCAACTGTCATAAATTCTCCGCTGCGTCTCCGTCGGATTCTCCATCACCCGCAACTCGAAGGTCGTGTAGGGGTAGGGAACTGCCGTCACGGAAATTTCCTTCAACTCGCCGCGCCGGATGACTGCCAGCCGCAGCGTACCTCCCGGCTTGAGCGCTCCGAGGGCACGTTGGAATTCGCTTAGGTCCACGGCTCGGCCGTCCAGCGCCACGATGACGTCGCTGCGGTCCAGCCCCGCCTCCTCCGCCGGGCTTCCCGGAATCAGGTTGTTGACCCGCGCGCGTCCCTCTTCATCGCGCGTGGTGGTGACGCCGATCCATCCCACGTCCGGGGCCTGCAAGCGTTGCACCTGAATGCCCGCGTAGCCGAAAAACGTCTCGTACGGCAGCGGCTCTTTCCCGCTGATGTACCGCCGGAAAATCTCGCTGAGGTCCTTTCCCGCCACTTCATTTGCTGCGCGCACCGCGTCCTCCGGCTCGAACCCCGGCTTGGGCAGCGCTATGCGCTGCCC
>JAMCWK010000128.1 GCA_023481105.1 Acidobacteriota bacterium
CTCCACGATTTTCTTGCGCGCCATCCTGGAAAAATTGGACGAAGCCTATCCCGCGGCGGAATGCGAGCTACTGCACAAGAACCCCTTTCAACTGCTCGTCTCCACAATTCTCTCCGCGCAATGCACCGACGAACGCGTCAACCAGGTCACGCAAACGCTTTTTCAAAAATACACTTCGCCCGCAGCTTTTGCTTACGCCAACCCGCGCGAGCTCGAGCAGGACATCCGCCCCACTGGCTTTTTCCGCAACAAGACCAAATCCATAATGGGCGCTAGCAAGAAAATCGTGGAGGAATTCGCCGGCCACGTGCCGCGCACCATGGACGAGTTGCTCACGCTCCCCGGCGTCGCGCGCAAGACCGCCAACGTTGTGCTGGGCACGGCCTTCGGCATCGCCTCCGGCGTCGTGGTGGACACGCACGTCATTCGCCTCTCCGGCCGCCTGGACTTGTCCAAACAGAAAGACCCCAAGAAAATCGAGCAGGACCTGATGCAGGTGCTCCCCGAGGACCGCTGGATTTTGTTTTCGCACCAGCTCATCTGGCACGGACGTCGGGTGTGCGCCGCGCGCAAACCGCGCTGCCTCGAATGCAATCTGAAAGAAATCTGCTATTCGAAAGACAAAACGGTGTCGTAGGGGCGCTGCTTGCTTGCCCTGAGCGTAGTCGAAGGGCTGCGCCCCTCATGCGTTGCCGCAGTCCGAAGCAATTTGCCAGCGAACGGGACTGATTCGCAACAGCCTCGGGTTTCTTCCATTTGATTCATTCTTGTGGCCGGCTGCCTGCCGCGCTATAGTTGGCGCAGCTCGGGTGGAGTGAATAGCGTCGCGCAGGAGAACACTGCATGGAACCGCTGAGTGGCAAGGAATCCGCTACGCGCGTCTCGGGAATGATTAGCGCCAAGCACCAGGTGCACGGCTTCGCTGTGGGCCTGTCGGTGAAGAATGTGTTCGCGCTCGACCCCACCGGCCGCGTGGATTTTGGCGGCGGCGAATACATGCCCGCGGGCCGCATTGCTGTGGAGCCGCTGCGCCGCAATCCCGAGGACAAATATCAGTGGTGGGAGCTCGGCCGCGGCTGCTACTTCATCGAGTTCAACGAGACGGTGGAGCTTCAGCCGGACGAGATGGCCCTGCTCGAGCCCGACGAGCGTCTTCTGCGTGCCGGCGCTTCGCACACTTCCAATTTTCTCCGCGGACGCATCGCCCCCGTGGAAGCCTTGCTGCAAGTGGAAGCCCTGAACATGTTGATGAAACAGAACGCCCGCATCTCCCGCTTGCGCATCTTCAAGATGGATTCAGCGGGGGTCGTGGTGACGCCGGTGATGAAATCCGAATCCGCGCCGAAAAAATCCGCAAAAAAGAAAAAGTAGTCTTCTAGGGAGCTTTTCGTCGCGGGTCTCCCTCCTCTACCTCCTTTACTTCCCTCACCTCCGACTTCCGCCTCAATTCGCGTCTCTGTGCTAAACTTCTTTTTGTCGGGGCGTAGCGCAGCCTGGTAGCGCGCCTGCCTTGGGCGCAGGAGGTCCGCGGTTCAAATCCGCGCGCCCCGACCAGAATTCTAGTTAACGCCGAGGCGCGCGTAGCGCGTCGCGACCGGGTCGGGAAGGCCCGTTCTCCTAATCTCCGCGCCCTGGGAGGCTATTCTGTTCCGCCCAGTAACGTCCCTCCTCCTTCGAGCAATTTCGTCGTCGTTACTGCTGGGAGCTTTGTCGCTCGCCCCATCGGACCTCGCGCGGCCGAACTCACCCCAAAGCTCGAGCCCTGCCACCACAATCCGCGTGCGCTTTTTCGACAGCCGCACCGGCTTCGATGTTTCGGCCGTTGCCCTATCCGTCCGCGACTCGCGCTCCGGGCGAGTCTCATTTTCCGCGGACACCGCCGAGCCCAGCAAAGCGCAGGTAGGACGCGCCGCGGGCGGCCGAATGGAATTTCAACTGGAAGCCGGCAGGTATCAAATCACAATTTCCGCTCACGGCTATCGCGGCAGCAGCACATCGCTGTCTGTTTCTCCCTCATCTCCTTCGCAGATGGATTTCTATCTTGACCCGCTCGTCCCGCCCGCGGAAATGGCCGCGGCGCGCCTGCGCAGCTTGCACCGCGCGGACGCCACATTAATTGCCGGTTTTGTGTCCGACGAGGAATCCAGCCAGCCGCTCGCCGGCGTGCGAGTCAGCGCGAGCGGCACAGCTCTGTCAGCCGTCACGAACGCGCGGGGATTTTTCGAGTTGCTCATGCCGCTGCCGAAAATCAATGTTGGCCTGGCGACGGCGGACATTTTGTTTGCGCGCGAGGGGTTCGTCACCGAAGTGCGCCGCTTCGTGGAATTGCAGCCGGGTTCCGACTGGATTTACCGCATTCACTTAGCGCGCGGCATAGGCGTGCACAGCTTCGACGAGCGAAAAAGTCGCGCCCGGGGAACTCCCGCCGCAGCCACGGAAGATGAGGACGCCACGAAAATCACTGGCAAGGCGTGTGAAGCAGCGCCGCTGCAGGCTGCTCCTCCGGGCGGCCCGCAAACTCCGCCACCCGCTACGAATGTGCCGGGCACCATCCGCGTGGGGCGCACATGCAGTTGCACGACGTGCTCCGCGGTCGAAGTGTACAGTCTGGAAACCTACGTGAAGCACGTTCTGCCCGCGGAATGGTTTTCCTGCTGGGGCAATTCGGCCATGTTTCCCGGCGGCATGAATTCCTTGCAGGCGGGAGCTGTGGCCATTCGCAGCTATGGGACGTACCACCAGCAGCATCCAGTGGATCCCAACAACGGCTACGACATCTGCGACAATACCTGCTGCCAGGTCTTCGGCTCGGCCACGTCCACCAACGCGGACCAGGCCACCGACGACACCGCGGGCGTCGTGCTGGTGGACGCAGCAGGAGATATCGCACGCACCGAGTACTCCTCCGAGAACAACAACACTGGTTGCAGCGATTGCTCCACTGGGGGGTGCATTTTCGATCCCGTGTGCTGCGGCTCTGCGCCCAATGGACACGGCCGCGGCATGTGCCAGTACGGCTCGGCGCGCTGGGCCACCAGCAGCCGCATCACCACCGCTTCGCCGTGCAGTCTCGGGCAAATTCATTCCTACGGCTCGAAAGCTTGGCAAGAAATCCTGCAGTTGTATTATCCGGCGCTTTTCCTGTCGCAAGGCTCAACCCTTCAAATTGGCGACCGCGTGCGCGCCATGCAAGCGACGGAAGTGCGCAACGACGCGGGCGCGAATTGCCCTGCCTGCCAATTGCTCTGCACCGCGGCGGGCGGAAGCACAGGGACCGTCATCGCAGGCCCGGTGCCCGCCGAGAATTCCACGTGGTGGCAAATCCTTTGGGACAACGGCACGAGCGCGTGCAGCGATAGCACGAGCGGATGGTCCGCGGAAAATTCCTTGCTGAAAATCGGCTCGACGATCTCCGTGAGCGCGGATGCTGCCACGTTGTACTTCACTGCCACCACCGGGCAAGCGACGATCACCCCGCGAGGCGTGATGCTGCGCGAGGCCAGCCGTCGCACCGAAGCGTGGACGGCCGCCACGGCCACACCCTGGTTGACGCTGACTACCAGCAGTGGCACGACGCCGGGCTTGCTGCGCGCTTCGGTGAACATCGCAGGTCTGGCCGCCGGCATGCACACGGGCACCATCACGGTGAGTTCACCCACCGCAGCGTTTGCGCCGTTCGACTTAACCGTGCACCTCGCGCTGAGCGATGGCCTGGTAGGCAACGTGGACCGCTCGGTGAGCGCCACCCTGCGCCGCGTGGATGGCTACGATTTTCTGCGTCTGGCGCACGCCTATGGAGCGGATCCGACCAAACCAAACTGGGACCCGAGTGTCAATCTCGTGGACACAGACACCAACGGCAACGGCGTCATCGAGCCGCACGAAATGGTGATTGATGGCGCCGACTTTCTGGAAATGGCCAACAATCTTGGCCGAACGGGCTGATGCGATGAAACGTTCGAGCGTATTCCTGCTTTGTTTGCTGCTTGCTGCATGCAAAGGTGGAGGCGGAGGAGCGCCACCGCCGCCGCCCACAAGCACGGCAATCTTCACGCCCGCAACCGCGCCACCCGGCGCAGCGATTACGGTAACCGGACCGGCGGGCGCGCAACAAGGCAGCATCACGCTCGACTTGAACGCGCAATCGCTGCCCGCGAATACCTATGGCATTGCCTTTGATTTGGACTTCAACTCCGGACTCGTCGCCTTTGCCGGCCCGCAGAACGGCACGTTCTTTGAAGCCGCCGGCCCGGCGAGCTACCAGGTGAAACTGGATCCGGCGAACAACGGAAAACTCATCGTCGGCGTGATGCTTCTCGGACAGAGCAGCGGTGTTTCTGGCAGCGGCCGCATCGTCAGTTTGCGCTTCAACATTCTGAATAACGCCGGCTCCGCGCCGCTTACCTTCAGCGGCAACGCCGCCCAGAACTCCAGTGGACAACCGCTTAGCGGCCTTTCCTGGGCGGCAGGAACCGTTCAGGTCACTCGGTAAGGACAGGTGGAAGGCCCGGCTTACAGCCAGTTGTACGCCGGGGTGGCGCCGCGCGTCGAAGGCAACGAAAAAGGCCGGCCCGTCTCGGAAGAACTCCATTTCAAACCGATGAAGTAGCTTCGCCTTCAAATTCCCTGCTCTTCCCGCAAAACTTTTGGCAGATTTCCGCAACCTTGCGACTCCCGCAGACGTAGTACCATCGGAGGCATGAGTGTGACTCAAAACGGCGAAATCGCAATTCGCACCGAAGATGTGCGGCGGCATTACGCAATGGGCGCGTCCACGATTCCGGCTGTGGACGGCATCTCGCTGGAAATGCGCGCGGGAGAGTTTGTCGCGCTGCTGGGGAGTTCAGGCTCGGGAAAATCCACGCTGCTGAACCTGATTGCCGGCCTCGACCGGCCCACCGCCGGCGCGATTCTCGTACAGGGCCGCGACCTCGCGCAAATGGACTCCGAAGAATTGGCGCGCTACCGCCGCCATACCGTGGGCATGGTCTTCCAGTCGTTCAATCTGATTCCCACGATGACGCTCGAAGAAAACGTCGAGCTCCCCGCGCGTTTCGCGGAAGTGGACCGTGCGGAGCGTAAAGAATTGGTGCGCGCCTCGCTCGCGCGCGTGGGACTTTCCGCGCGCGTGACGCATCGCCCCAGCGAAATGAGCGGCGGCGAACAGCAGCGTGCCGCGCTGGCCCGCGCGCTGGTGAACAAGCCCTCCATTCTTCTCGCGGACGAGCCCACCGGAAACCTCGACAGCAAAACGGGCACCGAGATTCTCAATCTCATCCGCGAATGCAACGACGCACTGAGGATGACCGTGGTGATGGTTACGCATGAGCGGGCCTTGGCCGAGAAGTACGCCGCACGCATGATTTTCCTCTCCGATGGCAAGCTGGCCGGCAACGGAGGTCCGCGATGAAGATCCAGGACCTGCTGGAACTCGCCGGCCGCAATTTGCGCGAATCCAAGCTGCGCAATTCTCTGACCACGCTGGGCATCGGCGTCGGTGTGGCTTCTCTAGTGGCCATGCTTTCGCTGGGCGTGGGTTTGCAGGAGCTCGCCAGCAATCGGCTCACGCGCTCGGGGCTGTTCGACCAGATTGCCGTCTACTCCCGGCCGGAATTCCGAGGGTTTCGCAGCGGCGAAGGCGGGGACCGCGAAAATCCCAATCGTGGCCGTGACCTCCGCCCGTTGGATAAAGCCGCGCGGCTCGAGATTGAAAAACTCCCCAACGTCGTGGAGGTCTATCCGGAAATCCGTTTTACCAGCGAGGTGCGCTTCGGCGAAAAATCTCAGTTCACTTATGTCGGCGGCTTGACCCCGTCCGCCAAAGCCAGCGACGCGTTTGAAAAAATGCAGGGCACATTCTTCACCAGTCCCAATGCGGAGGAAGTGATTTTGCAAACGCGCTTTGCAAAAACGCTGGCGGACAAGCCGGAAGATTTGCTGGGCCACGACGTCACGTTGCGTTACGCCGAACGTCAGGCCTTGAGCAGCGGTGCCAGCGGGGGCGGTTCGCCCGCCAAAAAAGCCGACGCCGCGGGCGATTCGGGCGGCGAAGGATTTTCCGTGGTGCGCCGCGAGCGCAACGTGCGCGTCGTGGGCATCATCGAGACCGAGCCGTTTGGCGGCATGCGCTCCTTCGGTCGTGGTGGCATCTTTATTCCCCTCAACCTCGCGGAAAAACTCGCGCCCATGGGCTCCTCCAGCAGCGTGCGCGAGCTGTTGCGCACCTCCGCCAGCGCCACCACTTTCCAAACGCTGATGGTGCGCATGGCCAGCCCCACGCACGTGATGGCCGCGGAAAAAGCCATCGAAGACATGGGCTTCTCGACCTTTTCCATCATGGAAGCGATGCGCAACCTGCGGCGGTTCTTTGCCGTGCTCGATTTGTTTCTGGGAATTTTCGGCAGCGTGGCCCTGGCCGTCGCTTCGCTGGGAATCATCAACACGCTGGTGATGAGCGTGCTCGAACGGCGCCGCGAAATCGGCATCATGAAGGCGCTGGGCGCGAGCGACCGCGATGTGCGCCGCCTGTTTTTCGCGGAGGCCGGCTCCATGGGCCTGCTGGGCGGATTGCTCGGCGTGGCCCTGGGCTGGGTGATTGGCAAGGCCATCAACTTCGGCACCAACATTTATTTGGCGCGACAGGAATTTCCTCCGGAAAAAATCTGGTCCGTGCCGTGGTGGCTGGTCGCCGGCGCCATCGGTTTCGCCGTGCTGGTGAGTCTCGCCGCGGGATTGTATCCCGCCTCGCGCGCCGCTAAACTCGATCCCGTGAAAGCGCTCCGGTACGAGTGACGCGTGGCAAACTTTTCTTCTCCAACAAAAGTGCTGATGCGATCTCCGCTAACTGTTTTCCTTCTGACAATTCTTGTTCTTCTTTTTCCATCTGCGTCCCGAGCCGCCGCGGGGCGCGTGGAATGCAACACCATTCGCAGCGCGGTGTTGAAGCAGCCGGTGCGCTACTGCGCGTTGCTGCCGCCGAGTTATGACACCGCCAAAGCGCGGCGCTACCCGGTCCTCTACTACTTGCACGGCCTGGGCGACAGCGAACAGTCGCTTGTGAATTTCGGCGGATGGAACCTCGTCGAGAACCTGCGCGACAAAGGACGCGCCGGCGAATTTCTGATCTTCGCGCCGGACGGCGAGCGCACTTTCTACATCAACTCGCGCGACGGCAAAGTGGGCTACGAAGATTTCTTCATCCGAGAGTTCGTGCCGGCAATGGAGAAAAAATATCGCGCGCGGGCCGGCCGCGCGTCACGCGGCATCACCGGCATCTCCATGGGCGGCTATGGCGCGCTGCACATGGCGTTCAAGTACCCGCAGATGTTCGGCGCCGTGAGCTCGCACATGGGCGCGCTGATCGAAAAAATTCCTCCGGCGCTCACCGACGCGCGCGATCTCGGCCGCGGGCTGGGCTTTCTTGGCGACATCTTTGGACGGCCGTTCGATCGCGCGTATTGGGACCGCAACAGCCCGTTCACGCTGGCTCGCCAAGCAAGCGGACTGGCGCGGCTGAAAATTTATTTCGACTGCGGCCGGGAAGACACCTACGGATTCGACGCAGGCGCGCAGGCGCTCCATGAGTTGCTGCAATCGCGCGGCGTCGCGCACGAGTTCCACATCTATCCCGGCGGACACGATTGGAACTACGTCTCGGAACACATGAACGCTTCGATGGAGTTCCACTCGCGAGCGTTCGGGCTCAGTCCATTAAAATCAAAATAGTCAGCGGCACACCCCCTTCGAAACCCCCATAAAAGGAAAAGTGGCCGGGGCGGCCCGCTGAGGGGCCAAGCCGCCCCGGCCTTTCTCGCCCACCTCCGCAGTCGTGGGCAAGGGCTGGACTACGCGACGGATTCGGAGTCGCCGCGCAGGAATTCGTAGCGCTCGATGGCCGCCACCACGCCGACCTTGGTGCCGTCGCGCTGTTCGGTGCGCGTGACACGGCCCATGCAGCGCACTCGCACCGGGCCGGCCAGGGTGACTTCGTGGGGCAAGGTCATGACGATCTCGATGTTCGAGCCGCTCTTCACGTCCTTGGGCAAGAAGAAGTACACGCCACGCGAGCTGACATCTTCGCTATGAGTGCTGAGCCCTGCGCCCGGCGCTGCGTTGGGCAGCCGCACGTTGAGCGGCAACTTCATGGAAAAACGGCGAGCGTTCCTGCGATCATTCCTCGACAAGTAGTCCTCCTGCTAACCCTTTGAGACTAAAGCGAAGCGCACCGGGCCTCAATAGTGCGGACGGGTCATTGGCCGGAGTACGCAAGTACTAACAAAACAAAACGTTAAACGTTGAACGGTTAAAGGTTGAACGAGGGACACCCCCTCCCCCACCCTACCTGAAATGCGTAAGTGTTCATTGCAAAGGGCTTGAGGGCAAAATAGGGCGTAAGTGTTCATGACAAACGGGTTAAAGAGTTGAAAAGTTGCGGAGTGGCAGAGTTGCTGAGTGGCAGAGGGGCCCCCCACCCCGGGTGTTTTTGTATGTGTGGCAGCATAAGGATTTAGTTGAATGTTGAACGTTAAAGGGTCAAAGGGGTGAAGAGGTAAAGAGGTAAAGGGTCGAAAAGTCCAAGAGTCGAAGAGGCTAAGAGTCAAGGAGTTGCAGAGTTCGAAGGTCTGAGCACGAAGGCCGGCCGACGTTATAGCCAAAAGCGAAAGCATAACAGCTATATATTATCGTAACGCGAAAGAAATGTCAAGGCTAAAAGAAGGAAGCAGGTTGCAGGTAGCGGGTGGCAGGTTGAAGGCACAAGTCAAAAACTGAAGGGCGAACGGCTCGGGGGAGGCGGATAGGTGTAGAATGCGCGCAGAAGGAAGTGCGAGTGGGGCCGAGAAGATGCCAACCTACGTCTTGAAATGCGAGGGCTGCGGCGGACACCGGCCGTTCCTGATCCACGAGGGCGAGCTGCCGGACCCCGCGAGTAAGAAGCCCCTCCAGAAGCACTGCCCTGTCTGCCGCATGACCACCAACTGGACGATGGCGTTTCCTGAACGACGAGACGACCGCGACCGGCGCCAGGGAACCGACCGGAGAACTACCAACCGCTGAAGATGTCGGCAGTGCCCACTTTACATCACGAGGGATCAGGACGAAGAGTGGGCGGCCCGGCCACTTGACTGGGCTATCGCAAATATGCGATATGCTGGTAGGAGATTCGGCGAGGTCCAAGGAGTTGGGCTTATGAAACGCGATCGCCATGCGGAAATCGTCGAGCAACGCTCGCGCCGGAGCGTGAGCTACCGCAAAACCTACGCGCGAACCTTGCAGCAAATTGACCTGGCGCTGCTGGTGAGAGAGATGCGCGAAGACGCGGAACTGACCCAGACGGAACTCGCGCGAAAAATCGGCACAACCCAGTCCGTGATTGCCCGGCTGGAGGACGCGGAGTACAGGGGACAATCGCTCCCCATGCTCGAGCGAATTGCTGCGGCCTGTGGCGTCAATTTGAAGTTGCACGCGGAAAAGAAGCCGCACTTCGACCGCGAAGTCGCTTTGGTCTAGAGTTGCGGGCCCCGTCTGCCGCGCCACCACCAACTGGACGCTGGCGTTTCCTGAAAGACGCGACGACCGAAACCGGCGACAGGGAACGGACCGGAGAACTACCAACCGCTGAGGTTCTCGTGGCCTAGCCGCACTCTTCAAAACCTGACGGGTTGGGCACATGCGTAACCTTAAAGAAAACTGAGGGTCGAGCCGGAGGCGTGCCACCTGCCTGTCGCACTTGGCTAGGCTCATAACTGCGCATCCTAAGGGACCACACTTCAAGTAGAATGCCACCAATGAACTTGCGTAATCAGGTAGTAGAGCGGCTTTTGGTCAGCAAATCGCTGCTTGCGAGAGTCCGTTTCCAGCCATTAGCTGAACCGGATCGACTCTCTCTTGCTTCGCAGATTCTAACGGCTCACGACGCAGCTGAACTTGCGCTTGCGGCGATCGCGGATCATCTCGGTAAGCTACCCACGAAGGATAAACACTATCTGATGGATTACTTCGATCCGATCAAATCAGTGCATCCGGAAAGAGACGTATTCGCAAAAGAGTACTTCAGCCAACTGAATCGGGTTCGAGTAGACATTAAACACTACGGGCTATTCCCTGACGCGAAGCAGTGGGCGCGAGTGGCTGAGACCGTGTATGGTCATGTGTCGAAGTGGTGCTCAGAGTACCTAGGCGTCACTCTCGAAATGCTGAATGAGTCGGCCCTCCTGACAAATGACTTGGTGAAAAAACGCTTCTTGGCGGCACAAGAGACTCTAAACATGAAGTGTTATAAGGAGGCATTGGAACTCGTTGGGGTCGCACTCTATGAAGTCTTCGAAAGCAACGCCGCGCTGCGTGGCTTGGCTGTTGGTCGTCCAAGGCCAGAAGACGCAATAAAACTGGCTGCGTTTGGAGTCCATGCAAACGATTTCTTGGCGCTTCAGGAGTTCTTGCCTGAAGTCAGAGGAACTAGGGAGAACGATCTGGAAATCAAATGGACACAGGAGCAGTATGGACATCCTGGAAATTGGCGAGAGGAGACTACACGGTTTTGTCTTAATGCGTTCCTCGACGTGGCGCTCAGGATTCAGAATGCCCAGTGGATTCCCGGTCCTGCTCATTTTCACGCCCTCTATGAGTTTAAGGTCACTGCGGCGAGAGATGGAGTAGAAGTATGGAATGAGGTCGTTGAGGGTGACTCGCCTGCGGAGCGATTGTTTGGACTGCGAAAGAAAAAAGTAGTGGTGAAGGTCTTGAACAAGGGCGAGGTTTTGCGTGGCCACATTTCCCCAGTCAGGTCGTCGAATGATCCTTTACGCGGTCTGTTGGGCCCTAGAGGTCCGATCGAAGCTGTTTTTGTAGCGACTACTGTCCCCGAAGAATTTTTGGGTTATGTTGCAATTTCTGACGTCAAAATTACCTGCGTGCCGAGAGATAGCGAGGTTGTCAAAAAGTACTTTTCGGAACTTACGGAGATTGATTGGCAGCCCGAATGAGTGTCAAGGCTGCTCTGACTTGTCCCCAGCATTTGTACCGCATGCTGAGTCAGCCCGATTCTGAGATTTCGGCTGTACCAGCCTCCCGAAGAGAACAAGTGTCAGGTGCGTCACGGACCTCCCGACGATGGAAGTGTGCCCGACACTCTTTCCCATACTTTTTGTTTTCTTTCCATACGCATGGTCTCTGGGACGCCGTCGTAGAACCAGTGCCCTAGGCGAAGAGCATCGTTGTGGCTTAAGCGGATGTAGTAGGAAGGATTCTTTGTTTTGGCCTTCTTGTTTGGCTCGTTGACGTAAATCGAGATTCCGGTTTTCGCAACTGCTCGATAGATTCCACGTGAGTCCATTTTTTGTGTCCAAACGGGATTCGTGCCAATTCCAGCCTTCTCCAAGTGTCCGACCAGCGTCTTGATAAATTCCCTTGAACCACTGATGAACGATGCCTTCAACGCTCGGCTCTTCTTGGCCTCGGTAAAGAAGCTGCCATCTCCGTCCCAGCAGCCTCGTATGAAGTGGCGGACGCATTCCTCAGGCATTTCGGGAAACCTTAGTGTACGGCTCTTTCGAGCGGTGATGCCGAGCTTTGTGAGTCTTTCAACTAAGACAATTGAGGAGATGTCCAAGATATGTTGGACCTTTCTCGAGTATCCGCTTGGTTGTCTTACGCGGATCGGGTCTCTACACTCAATAAGCGACTTAACTTTCTCGACCAAGTCCCGGTCTGTGCTCGTGAGTGTGACTCGCCATCTACTCACGCAGCCATCTGTCGCCAGCACCCCTAAAACATACGCCATCGCCGGTGTCCAACAGGTGAAGTGATCCTGCATTATGCCATCGTTTCGGACTCTTCCTACTTGACGAAGGTCTTCGCTGAAGAAGCTTTCGTGTCTCTGGAACCATTTCCAAACGGCAACTCTGCTGACTTCGTAGCGCTGACCGATATCTTCGAGGCTTTCCTTTTGCTCGAAATAAAGCCGGCGAAAATCTTCCACGGAAAGCGCAGACAGCTTGCCTCGTAGCTGTTTACTCCTGCCTAGATTCTTGCGACACCAGGAACGGAGGTAAAAGGGCAAAACCTCATAGAGTGATGCGATTTCGACAGTCGATTTTCCCTCGGCAAAGTGGAGACGGCGAAAATCCTCAACTGTGAGCTGCCCAAGCCTGCCAGGCCATGTTAGTTGCAGAGTATTCGGACTCCCCTGTGTTGGCTTATGGCCGTCCATTGCCAATTCTATAGTCGCTTGATGAACTTGATGTCAAGATACTTCAAAGGTCAGCGCTGTGCGTTAGCCGCTGATACGGAACAGGAGAGGTTGCTCGATAGTGGAGAAAAGTGATCGGGAATTGAAATGTGAGAGTGAGAAGCAGACAAGAATGCCGAGCTAAAGCTCGCCGCTACAAGAGGGCGCACACGCAGGTGCGCCCCTACGAAAAGATCTAGTCCGCAGAGGGATTCGCCGCGTAAACCGCAGCGGAGAGGGATTCGCCGCATAAGGCGCAGCGGAACAGATCTTCGCTGCGCTCCCCTCACATTTGTTCGGGGCAAGCAGGATGACGACGGAAAAGAGCCGGGGCGACGCGAAGAGAGATCCCTCGCTTCGCTCAGGATGACAATGCAAAAAGAGCTGGCAATCCCGAAGGATCGGGAACCGGCGGCAAGAAGGCAAAGCGACGTCATCCCGAGGCATCGGGACGCCGCACTCCAAAGGGCGCACGCGCCCTTCGGCTTCGCTCTGGGCAGGCAGGTGCGCCCCTACAAGTACGGGGATGCCGAGCTAAAGCTCGGCGCTACATGAAGCAAACCGCGAGGACCGCCCATTAAACGTTAAACGGTTGAACGGTAAACGTGGAATGTCGGAGAGATTCTTCGCTTCGCTCAGAATGACAACGTAAACCGTTAATCGATCACTTTGTGGTGGAGGGAGTAGAGGGCGAGTTCGAGGCGGTCGGAGACGCCGAGTTTATCGAAGATATTGTGCAGGTGGTTTTTGACGGTCTGCTCGGAGATGAAGAGTTTTTCGCCGATTTCGCGGTTGCGGAAGCCCTGGGCGACGAGGCCGACGATTTCCTTTTCGCGGTCGCTCAACAGCGGCTTATCGCGGCGCGGGCCGGATTCGGCGGATTTCTTGAAGGCTTCGATGACGTCGGAGGTTTTCTTCTTGTCCAGCCAGATTTCGCCGGAGTACACGGTGCGGATGGACTTGATGAGCAGGTCGGTGGCGGAATCCTTGAGCACGATGCCGCGTGCGCCCATGCGCACGGCGCGGACGACTTCGCGGTCGTCTTCGGTAGCGGTGAGCACGATGACGCGGGTGGGCAGCGAATCGAAGTTGACCTCCTCGAGCACGGCCAGGCCGTCTTTGTCGGGCATGCGCAGGTCGAGCAGCAAAATGTCCGGGCGGAGCTTACCGAGAAGCTGGATGCACTGCGTGCCGGTGGCGGCTTCGCCGACAATGGTGATGTCGTCCTCGGCGTCGAGGAGTTTGCGCAGACCGTCGCGGAAGATGGCGTGGTCGTCGGCCATCAGGATGCGAATCGGTTTTTTCGATTTGGCCATGTCGGCTCAGTAGTACTGCAACTGCCAAGCGCAATGACGCCGGTAGAACTAACCTCGTTACGATCTCCAACTGCGCAGCCCCTTCACTTCATTCGGGGCAAGCCCTTCGCAATGCTCAGGGCAAGCAAGAGTGGCTGCGCTACTTAGCTCAATGGGACCTCGACGGTAACACGCGCGCCGTGGCCCGGATTTGATTCTACCGTTAATACCCCGCCGATAGTTCTGGTACGTTCCTTAATGGAAATCGGGCCCAAGCGCAACCGATCCAGCTCGTCACTGGAAAAGCGCCCGGCAAAGCTAAACCCCTGGCCATTGTCGTCCACAACGAGGATGACCTTATCCTCTTGCTGCCATAGTTTTACCACGACATGAGTGGCATTGGCATGTTTTTTTATATTGTGCAGGGCTTCGCGGTAAATCTGGAACAGCTCGCGGCAGACGCGGTCAGGGACCTGCATGCCCAGGCTGTCGGCCAGGAGGTCGAGCGCGACGCCGGATTCGTGGCGGAAACGGTCGCCAAAACCGCGCATAAGATCCACCAAATCGGCGCTTTGCACGCGCAGCGGGCGGAGGTCGGTGACCAAGCGGCGCAGCTCCTCGCTTTCGTGGCGGAGGGTCTGCTGGAGGCCGGCCAGCTCGGTGGCGACGCGGTCGGGGGAATCGGGCAGCTTGCGGCGGAGGACGTCGAGCTGGATGAGGAAACTCAACAGGGTCTGCAAGATGCCGTCGTGGAGGTCGTGGGCGATGCGGCCGCGCTCGGTCTCGATGGCGTGCACGCGGATCTGCCGCAGCAAGAAAAGGTTCTCGATGCCCGGGCCCAACTGGCGGGTGATGCGCTCGAGCCAACGCAACGTGCCGCGGGTGAACTTTTTGCGGCCGTTGAGGAGCAGCAGGCGGCCGGCGGGCTCGCCGTGGCTTTCGAAAGTGGCGGCCATCAGCGAATGGACGCGCATCTCGGCGCGGGAAATCTCCGGCATCCGCGGTAGCTCCAGCAGGGCGCGGCCGTCGCGGCGATTCCAACCGAAGCCTTCGCCGGGGCCTTCCATCAGGTTCCAGCAGACAGTGGCGTTGAGGTCGTCCAGCAAATAGGCGTCGCCCTTTTCGGAGGGGAGGCTTTCGGGCACGATGCGGCGGGCTTCGTCATGGCGCGCGCGCCAGATGAAAATGCGCTCGAGGTCGGCGTCGCTATAAACGAGGACGGCTTCCTCGCAGGAAAACACGCGGGCCAGTTCGACCAGAATTTGGCGCACGGATTCGGCCATGCCTTGCTCGACTTTGAGCATGCCGGAGAGCCGCGCGAGGAGGTCGTGCTCGGCGGCGTGGCGGCGCTGTGTCGAGCCGAGAAAGCCGGCGCCGATTCCGGCGGCAAACGTGCCCACTGCCAACGCGACCCAGGAAACCACTTGCGGCCAATGCAGTGGCTGGCGAAGAACCGTGCGCACAAGCAGAGCGAACGTCACGACACCCGCCAAAACAACCACGCGGCGCAGGTCCCAGCGAATGCCGGCGGCGAACGCCACCAGCAAATAAAGGAACCAGAAGCCCACGACCGTCGGCGCAATGAACAGAAATGCGGACAGGGCCAGCAGGTCCACCCAAAGCGGCAGCGGCGGAACGTGCCAGCGCTCGACGGAATCGAGAATGGCGGTGAGGACCGCGAGGCCCAGATAGGCGGCAACAAACATGATGGCGACGCGCTCGTCGCCGGCGATGCCGCCGTCGAGCAGGTCCATGCACGCCATGACCAGGAATATGAGGCGCGCCAGAGTAACCTGGCGCAGGAGTTCGCGGCGCTCGGTGGCGTGGGGAATCATGGCCGGTGCAGACCCCGGAGGCAGAGTTTAACAAGCCGCGGGCGCGGCGCAAACTGCGGCGAGGCGGAGCGTTTCGTGCGCAGCACGGCGCAGGGGTTGACAGCAGGTGGATAATCGTTGCGAGGCACGAGCGGGCGGCGCGGGGGAACACGAAAGAGTGAACGAACGATACACGCGGCGAGAAGTGGCGCGCATCCTCGGACTCGAGGAGCGGCAACTGGCGTATTGGGAACGGCTGCGGCTGGTGCGTTCGCGTGCGCGCTGGGGCGAGCGATTTTATGCGTTCGACGATTTGGTCGCGCTGCAAACTATCAAACACCTCGGAGCGAACCGCATTCCAGCGGCCCGTCTGCGACGCGCGCTGCAAGCGATGGAGCAAAGGCTGGGCTGCCTGCGTGCACCGCTCTCGGCGCTGCGCGTGTGGCAACGCGGCGGACAGGTGATCGTGATTCCGCCGGCGCCGTACCACCAACCGTTCGAGCCGCTCACCGGGCAGTTCGTGCTGCCCTTCCAGAAAAACGAGAGATCCGCGAAAACTACGGCGGTGGCCGCGCGCACGGCGCAAGAATGGTTCGACATGGGCATGTCCACCGACTCGCGGCGGGAAACGCTGCCGCAGGCGGTGGAGGCGTATCGCCGCGCGATTGAGCTTTCGCCCGGCTGGGTGGAAGCGCGCATCAACCTCGGCACGGCGTACTATCAAATGAGCGACCTGGAAGAGGCGCGGCGGGCGTTTGAGTCGGCGCTGGAGGTGGACGAGGGCAGCGCCACGGCACATTTCAATCTGGGCTGCGTGCTCGACGACCTGGAGGAATACAACAAAGCCATTCAGCATTTGCGCCGCGCGGCGGAAATTGCACCGCATCACGCGGACACGTATTTCAATCTGGCGCTGGTGCTCGAAAAACGCGGCAAGACCGGGAAAGCGCGCGAACACTGGGCGACGTATCTGCGCCTGCAACCGCGCGGGCCGTGGGCGGATTACGCGCGGGCGAGGTTGCGCACGGCGAGCCGTCCGCCGGGGACGCGGCTGACGCCGATACCCTTCCCGGAAACGCGGGCGAGGGCGGCAACGGCAAGCCAGGGCGAGACTCCACACGGCAGCGACTGAGCGCAGTCATCCTGACGGCCTGAAGTCCGTGTTGACCAGGAGAGAGATCCTTCGCTCCGCTCAGGATGACAACAATTACCAATTCTGTTCCCTGTTCCCCGGCTTTCGGCGAGCGTGCTATCATAAATGCAGGCGGTGAGCGTAGCTCAGCTGGTAGAGCATCGGTCTGTGGAACCGAGGGTCGTGGGTTCAAATCCCATCGCTCACCCCAAACCTTCCTGTAGAAACTTCAGCATATTTTGAAGAGAGATCCTTCGTCCCGATACAAAACATCGGGACTCAGGATGACGGCGAGATCTAGTCGCCAGGTAGTTTGTCCGCCAGCGGCGGACTCAGGATGACATTGACGCAGAGCGGGAAGAGCGGACGGCATCCATGAAGCGCTGGACGCGGTCCACGTCCACGGGATTCTGCATGACGCCATCTTTCTTCAGGCTGGAGCCGACAATCACGCCGTCGGCGAACTGAAACAGGGCGGGGATATTTTCGTCGTCGCTGCCGCTGCCGACCAGCACGGGGCGGGAGGCCAGGCGCTTGGCTTCGCGGACTTTTTCCACGGCGGGCGCGTTGCCGGTCATGCGGCCGGTGACAATGAGGGCGTCAGCGCCGTAGAACTCGGTCCACTCGATATGCGTGGCCAAGTCCATGCCGGGAAATGCGACGGAGTGTTTCTTGTCCACGTCGGCAAAAATGTGGATGTGCTCGGCGCCAAGTTCCTTGCGTTTGCGCATCAGCACCGCGGCGCAGCCGTGGTCGAATTCGCCGGTATCCCACACGCGCGCCCCGGTGAAGATGCAGACGCGGATGAATTTGGCCTGCGCGGCAAGCGCGATGGAAAGGCATACCACGCCGCCGTTGTGAATCACGTTAATGCCCACCGGTAGCGGAGACATCTTCACCACTTCGGCGGCGGCCACGGCCTGCGCGGTAGCGGCTTCCGGCTTGACGTCGTCGCCGACAAAGTACGGCAGGTCCCACATGTTCTCGACGATCAGACCGTTCACACCGCCGCGGATGAGAGACTCAGCATCGCGCAGCGCGTTTTCAATAATGGCGGTCATACCGTAACCGGAGAAGCCGGGAGCGCCGGGGAGCGGCCACAGATGCACCATGCCGATCACCGGTTTTGGAACCCCGAACAGACTCTCCAGGGATTTCAACCGGGGACGGTCCATCTCCTGCTTCCACTTGGGCAATTGCTCCACGATGGCCTCCTGATTTCCGAGCAAGCATCTCTTACTTGCCGCCCTAAAGGGCGCCGCTACATGTGCCCTTGGCAAGCTCTTGTTCAAGATGATGTACGACGCGCTGGCGCGCCTGCTCCATTTCGCCGCTGAGTAAACTGCCGTTCAAAAGTCGCAACACAGAATCCGGGCCGGGCATATTTTCTCCGGCGCCAAGTACAGAGGCCGCGGCGGCACCAGCGGCATTGGCGAGCAGCGCCGCTTCCTTCGCCGGCCAGCCCCGCAGCCGCGTGCAGAGATACGCCGCGGCGAACGCGTCGCCAGCGCCGGTGGAATCCATGGCGGACACGGCGAACGGAGGCACAGCGCACCAGGAGCCGCGCGGCTCGCGAAGCAGACAGCCGTCGGCGCCGAGTTTAACGATGATTTCACCCGCGCCACAATTTTCCAACGCAGTGAGAACTTCTGCTCTTGCGCTTTTCCCGCTGAGGGCCATGGCCTCGCTCAAACTGACGAACAGCCAGGTGACATTGCAGGTGACTTCGAGAATGACATGCGGGATCTGCTGACTGGGCGCGACGCCGACATCGAGAGCGACGCGCGTGCCGCGCCGCGCGGCTTCCTGCAGCAGTCCCTCCGCGACGCGGCGGCCAGCCGCGCTCAGGAAATCGTAGCCGACCAGAAAAAGCGCTTCGACCCCATCGAGACAGCTCCACGATGCGTCGCGCACGCCGGTCTCCGCATTGGCGCCGCGGCTGCCGATGATGGTGCGCTGGCCGTCCGGTGAAATGGGGATGCAGAACAAGCCCGTGAGCGCGCGGTCGGTCTGCTGCACGAAGGAAACATCAATACGTTCTCGCGCCAGGCAGCGCAGCGCGAATTCGCCGAACCAGTCGCGTCCCACGCAGCCAAGCAGGCGGACCGGCACACCCCAGCGGGCAAAAGCAATGGCCGCATTGGCGCCCACGCCGCCGCAGAGGTGTTGCAGTTCGGGGACGAGATTGTCGTCGCCTGGGCGCAGATCGCGCGCGAGGCGGGCCAGCACGTCCACATTGATATCGCCGAAAACGAGCACACCGGCCAAGCTAGTTCTCCGTATGGAGCGGCGCCAATGATCGCAAGAAACGCGTTCCCGCACATTGTAGCACCGCGAGTGCGCGGTGCTGCGCAGCAAGGAATGCGGCAGGCCCGCGGGCGGAGAAGAGAAAACATTTTCGAAGAAAGCTTTTGCTATAATCTGCGGCGATGGCCGCGCAAATTCAGCACCTCCACACGTATTTTCTGTTTCCGTTCTGGATGAACCGGGAACTCGTCACGCGAGAGCATGGCGAGCAATGGAAGAAGCACCGGCATTGGCTGGCCGGTCTGGACGAATGCATCGCCGCGTCTGCGGGTGCGGCGAAAGCCACACCGGCGGGGCGGTTGGGGTGCTGGCAGCGCGCATCGTATTCCGGTTCGGACATGGATTCGACTACCTATCAGGACATGGTCTTCTTCCATCCGTTTGTGCGGCGCATCTTTTTCGACACGGGGGAAGAAACCAGCCACCGGGCTGGCCGTGAAGCGCTGATCCGCTGCTATGCGATTCCGCTGGATGCCGGGCGCAAGGTGTGGCTGGAGGCCGCGGACGTGCGCGGGCGAAGCGCGAAGGTGCAGGTTACCGACGTGGGCTTGTATTTGTTCGCCAACGGCATGGGAATTCTGGCGATCGGCATCGAGGCGTGGAACCTGAGTGCCGCCGACGCGCTGTGGATCAACGAGACGATGCGCAAGACGTATCCTTCGAGCGGCCGGCAAATTCGCGAGGGCCGCGCCGCCAACCTTTTCCGCCTGAGCGTAGAAGAAAACGGGCGGGAGGAGGCGGTGGTCGAAGAGCGATTTGAAAACTGCAAGTTGCGCGGCTTCCAGCCGCCGCTTTCGAAGATCATCACTTCCCTGCTGTATTTCCTCGATGCCGACAAGCACGAGTACGAACAACTGCTGGACGAGCGGATGATCGTGTATTCCTACGCGGCCATCGATCCGGCTTCGGTGGGACCGGAATTTGCGGGCTCGGAGGCCTACGAGGTGTTGCTGAGCCGCTTCTTGTACGTGGACCGCGACGGCGAACGTTACCGCTACGAGCCGGAGTTCACGCGCGAGCAGATGAAACAGCACGTGTACCGGCGGTGGGCGCACGAGGGGACCAACTACGGGTTCACGAGCTACAGTAACGTGACGCTGACGCTGGGGGTGCACGACCGCGGCGAGCACGTGGTGAAGGAAGGGTTCCTCATTCACCGGATGTTCGACACGCGGTACTACCTGATGGCGGTGGTGGCGCTGTTCTACCGCGCGACCATGCTGGACTTCGCGCAAAAAACGGCGCTGGTCTCCCGGCGGCTCTTCCGCGACCAGGAAGCCGGGCAACTCAGCCGGGAAAACATCGAAAGCGCCACGCGGCTGCGTTCGGAATTCCTGCACTTCAGCAACTACTGGTATTTCGAGGAACTCGCCAACAAGGACGAGGAGATCGAGCACTTCACGATGCAGTGCCGCAGCTACCGCATCGGCGCGATGAAGAGCGAAGTGGAACAGGAGATCGAAAAATTGAACGCGTCGCTGCACGAGTATCACCAGGCGCGGAGCACGGAAGCGGTGAACCGACTGGCGATGTTGAGCATGATCCTAGGCGCAGGAGCGGTGCTGACGGGATTTTTCGGGATGAACTTTGGGCAGGATTTCGGGAGACTATTCTTCAACCCGGAACCGCAGAACCTGTGGGCGCACTACCTGGCAATCGGCATCGTCACATTGATGGCGTTCGGTGCGCTGGCCTTCGGCGTGTACATCGTCTTCGCCAATCCGGCGGACTACCGGGACATCCTGACGCCGCGCGGGCTGCGGGCCAAGAAGAAGCAGCGGTGGTACACGATGAAGAGATCGGATTAGCGGCCGGAAGCAATTTGGGAGTTGAAATTCAAGAAGGCTTCGTCCTACACTTCGCGCGCCACAGCGGGACTTCACGTTCGGCAAGGAATGCAGAAACTTTTCCGGGAAACCACCATGAGCTACGCAAACATTCAACAAAGACTGCGCAACGGACAGACCGTGCTGCTGGACGGGCCAATGAACTCGGAGCTGGTGCGGCGCGGAGTGCGCTGGCGCAAGCACGGCTTGCTGACGGACACCGCGGCGGTGCAGCAACTGCACGAAGAGTACGTGGCGGCAGGCGCGGACGTGCTACGCACGAACACGTTCCAGCTCAACCCTAAAACGTATTTGAACGTGTTCCGCAACGCGTCACACCAGGCGCACATTGGCGCGCCGGGACTGGCCGACCTGGTTCCCAAGCTCCTTCGAACCAGCGTGCAACTGGCTGCCAAAGCGCGCGCCAAGCGCGGCAAGACAGAAGCAGTGGCCATCGCCGGCATGCTTTCTCCGCTGCAACATTGCTACCGGCCGGACATGGTGCCGCCGTTCGAGGACGCGCAGCGCGAACACGAAGCGATGGCGCGGGTCTTCGCGGAAGAAAAAGTGGATTTCATCATCGCGGAGAGCATGAACACAATCAGCGAAGCCAAGGCGGCGCTGGCCGCGGGACGCGCGGCGGGGCTGCCGGTGTGGGTGAGCTTCGTGCTCGGGCCGGAGGGCGAACTGCTGAGCCGCGAGCCGCTGGCACAGGCCATCAAGGAAATGGAATCGGCCGGCGCGGAGGCGGTGCTAGTGAGCAATTCGCCGCCGGAGGACGTCGGCATAGCCATTTCGCGAATGAAAGGCGCGACGAAGCTGCCCTACGGGGGATTCGCGCACGCTGGAAAATTTTCTCCGCCGAGCTGGAAGTTTGATTTCTTCCCGCAGTTCACAGAGACGGAAACGTGGCCGCCGGACCGCTACACCAAGGAAGCAAAGCGGTGGCGCGAGAGCGGGGCGACAATCTTCGGAAGCTGCTGCGGCACCGGCCCGGCGCACATCGCCGCGCTTTCGGCGTGGTTGCACGCCAACGGAAGGAGCGGACACTGACATGAGCTATGCACCCATCCGTGAAAAACTGAAGCGCGGGGAGACGGTCATCCTGGACGGGGCCATTGGGACGGAAATCCTGCGGCGCAACGTCACCTGGGCGGACCACCAACTGGTGAACAAGCCGGAGTTCGTGCGCGGCATCCACGAAGACTACATGCGCGCGGGCGCGGAGATTATTTCCACCAACAGTTTTCAGCTCTGCCGGCGCGCGCTCTACAACCATTTCCGCGACGAAGCACACCGCAAGCACATCGGCGCGAGCGATCTGGAAACGCGCGCGGAAAAGCTGCTGGCGGCGTCGGTAAAGCTGGCGGTGGAGGCGCGTAGCATCGTGAAGCCAAAACAGCCATGCGCCATCGCCGCAGCAGTGACTACACTGGAGTGGTGTTTCCGGCCAGACCTGGCACCGGACGACAAAAAGGCGCGCGCGGAATATACGGAAATCTTCAAGACCGTGAAGGACGCTGGAGCGGATTTGGTGCTGCTGGAGACGGTCAACAGTATCGGCGAGGCGCGCACGGCGCTGGAAGTCTGCAAGGGGCTCGGCCTGCCGTGCTGGATTGGTTTTGTGCCGACGGAAGAAGGGAAATTGTTCACCGGCGAAACGCTGAAGGATGCTTGCGCGGCGATCGAGCCGCTGGGCGTGGACGCGATCCTGCTGAACTGCGCGCCGCCGGACGACATCACCGCCGGCATGAAGCAACTTGCGCCGCACGCTCATGCGCCGATCGGCACCTACGCGCACATCGGGCGGTTCGATCCGCCGGAATGGCTCTTCACTGACGAATACCCGCCGTCGAAATATTGCGCCGAATCGAGGAAGTGGAAACAGATGGGCGCGAAAATTCTGGGCGGCTGCTGCGGCACCACTCCCGAGCACATTGCCGCGCTCGCAACGTTGCGTTAATCCAAAGTGAGCGATACGCCGAGTCGCGGGCGGCTGCTGCAAGTGCTCGGCGTGGCCTTCGGGCTGGCTGTCTCCATCGGCAACACCATCGCCGCGGGAATTCTCTACACGCCGGGCGACATCGCCAAATTGCTGCCGACTGCCGGACTGTTCATCGCGGTGTGGCTGGTCGGCGGGCTGTACGCGCTGCTCGGGTCAAACTCCATCGCAGAACTGGGCACGGCGATTCCGCAATCGGGCGGGCAATATGTCTTCGCGCACCGCGCCATCGGGCCGTACGCCGGATTTGTCGTGGGATGGAGTGACTGGATGTCCACGTGCGGCACGAATGCCGCAGTGTCCATTGCCATCGGGGAATACACGATGGACCTGATCTGCCGGTTCTCGCCGACCGCGGACCGGCTGCTGGTGGTTCCCATCAGCACAGCGGTGGTGCTGGGCTTTGCGATTTTGAACTGGCGGGGCATCCGGCGCGGCAGCGCAGCGCAAAATTTCACCAGCTTGCTCAAGGCGCTGATTTTTCTGGCGATCGTGGCGGCGTGCTTTGCGTTCGGCACGCGAGGAGCGGATTCCGCGGCGGTGGCGACGGCATCCGCGCCCACGGGCAAAGCGCTCGCCGTCGCGTTTGTGCTTGCGCTGCAAGCGGTGATGTACACGTATGACGGCTGGACAGGGCCGATCTATTTTTCCGAAGAGGTGAAGGACCCGGCCAAGAGCATTCCGCGCGCGATGTTTGCCGGGGCGCTCAGCATTCTAGGCATCTATGCGCTGTTCAACATCGCGCTGCTGTACATCCTCCCGCTCTCAAAAATCGCCGGAGAAAATTTCGCGATGGGCGCGGCGGCTACGGTGATTTTCGGCCCCGCGGGCGACACGCTGGCGCGCAGCCTGATGGTGGTGTGCCTGCTGAGCGGGATCAACGCGTACGTGCTGATGACGTCGCGCGTGCTGTTTGCGATGAGCCGCGACGGCCTGTTTTCGCGGCGCGCCACACAGGTGAACGAGGGCGGCACGCCCACGCTGGCCCTGGCGCTGAGCACGGCAGTGGCGCTGGCGTTTTTGTGGAGCGGCACGTTCAACCAGGTGATCAATATCTGCGCGTTCTTCTTCGTGGCGAACTACACGATTTCGTTCACATCGGTATTTGTGCTGCGGCGACGCGAGCCGGACTTGCCGCGGCCGTACCGCGCCTGGGGACATCCGTGGACGACAGGGCTGGTGCTGCTGGGGTCGGTGGCGTACCTGACCGGCGTGGTGCTGAGCGACACCAAGACGAGCAGCATTTCCCTGATTCTGCTGGCGCTGAGCTATCCGGCGTTCCGGTTGATGAAATTGCCGCGGAAAAGCGAATAACGAAAATCGAAAAAAGGGCGCAGCTAGCTGCGCCCCTACGCTGGAGATTTGCCGAGCTGAAGCTCGCCGCTACATGTGCCCATAGTTTCCGCATAGCCGAAAAGAGAAAGGGCGGGAGCAATCCCGCCCTTTGTGTTTGTTTCTCTGATACTTGTAATCCAGTCCTGAAACCTTAGCTCACTTTTTCCGCCACGGTTTTGGCTTGCAGGAAGAGCATCACGTACTCTTTCCCGCCGGTCTTGGAATCCGTGCCGGACATGTTGAATCCACCGAAGGGATGCGCGCCGACCATGGCGCCAGTGCACTTGCGGTTGAAGTAGAGGTTGCCGACGTGGAATTCCGTCGCGGCCTTTTCCAGTTTCTTGGGGTTCTTCGTGTACACCGCGCCGGTGAGGCCGAACTCGGTGTCGTTGGCGATTTCCAGCGCGTGGTCGAAGTCGCGCGCCTTGGTGACGGCGAGCACGGGGCCGAAGATTTCTTCCTGTTCGAGCTTGGATTTCGGCGCGATGTCTGCGATGACGGTGGGCTCGAGGAAGTAGCCGTCGCCGGGGAGACGATTTCCGCCGGTGAGCAGGCGGCCGTCTTTCTTGCCGTGCTCGATGTACTTCAGGATGTCAGTCATCGAACCTTTGTTGATGACCGGGCCCATGAAATTGTTGGGGTCGTCCGCGGGGCCGACCTTGATTTTCTCGACGCGGACCTTCAGCTTGTCGAGGAAAGAGTTGTAGACCTTTTCGGTGACGATGGCGCGAGAGCAGGCCGAGCATTTCTGTCCCTGATAACCAAACGCAGAAAGCGTCACGCCCTCGACGGCGGCGTCGAGGTCGGCTTCGTCGTCCACGATGATGGCGTCCTTGCCGCCCATTTCCAGCACGGTGCGCTTGATCCAAATCTGGCCGGGCTGCGTTTTGGAAGCCTGCTCCTGAATGTGCAGGCCGGCTTCCTTGGACCCGGTGAAACCAACGAAGCGGGTCTTGGGGTGCGCCACAAGCGTGTCGCCGACGGTCGCGCCCGGGCCCGGGCAGAATTGAATGACATCCTTCGGCAGGCCCGCTTCCCACAATGCTTCGAGGAATTTGTAGGCGATAGTGGGCGAGTCGCTGGAGGGCTTGAGCACGACGGTGTTGCCGGTGACCACGGCGGCGACCACGAGGCCGGCCATGATGGCGCAGGGGAAATTCCACGGCGGAATCACCACGCCGACGCCCAGCGGGATGTACACCAGATAATTTTTCTCGCCCTTCATGGGGTTGAGCGGCTGGGGCTGGGCCACGCGCAGGCTTTCGCGGCCGTAGAATTCGAGGAAGTCGATCGTCTCGGCGATGTCCGCGTCGGCTTCGGGCCAGGTTTTGCCGACTTCGTAGCTGACCCAGGCGCTGTACTCGAACTTGCGTTTGCGCAGGATGTCCGCGGCGCGGAACATGATTTCGCTGCGCTCGGCGGCGGGCACGCGCTGCCACGTCTGGAAGCGCTGGTGGGCCAGCTCGACGGCGCGGTTGGCGATGTCCAGGTTGGCCTTGTGGAAGATGCCCACCACTTCGTCGGGCTTGGAGGGGTTGGTGGACTTCAGCCACTCGCCCGTCTCCACTTTCTGCCCGCCGATCCACAATGGATAGGTGGTGTTGAATTGGGATTTCACTTTCGCAAGCGCAGCTTGCATCGCGGCACGATTTTGCGGATTGGAAAAATCAGTGAACGGCTCGTTGGTGAACTCGCCGCGCGAAACTAGGACTTCTGTTGTTGCCATGGGATTGCTTTCCTCCAGACGGGTTGCGGAATGAATGACTGCATTCACCGCAGGCGCAAAGACTACCAACACTTCATTCTACCGTGGCTTTTCCAGCAGGACAAGACGGGCCGGCGGGAGGTCAGGGGGCGAACGCCTTAAACGCGTCGTCCAGGTTGCGCACGATGCGCATGACCTTGGTCATACTGGCGGAAGCGAGGATGTGGTCCACAGTGTCATTGGAAACCAAAACGAAATCGCGATCTGTGGCCATGGTGTGCTTAAGTATGGCGGCAATAGTCCCCACACCGACGGAGTCCATGAAGCGGATGCCCGCCAGATCCAGCACAACCTTGCGCTCCGGCGCGACCTTGATCTGCTCGAAGATACCGTCGAGCAAGGCGTGATTCACCAGCGAAAAACCGCCCCGGCAATGAATCAGCAAGACGCCGCGGCGAATTTCCTTTTCGATCTGCAAGCTGTAGTCAGGAGCATCGAAATTAGGTTCCATGGGGAGCCAGTCTGTCCAGCGCAAATGCAGTTTCCAAGCTAAAGAAGGACGGCAAGAAAGTCAATGCGGGACTTCGGCGGGAGGAGATCTGCGCGGTAAGGCGTGCCGGAACCAGCTAAGGAGTTGCCGATTGCAGCGCCTCTTCCAGGCTGCGGGCGAGACGAATGACGCGGTTCAAGCGGGTGACCGCGAGGATTTGATCCACGACGTCATTGGATACAACGGCGAATTCCATCTTGTGGTCTCGCGCGTGCTTTAGCAGGTTGACCAGAAGTCCCACGCCCATGGAGTCCATGAAGCGCACGCCGGACAGGTCCATCACAATCTTGCGCGGCGCCGCTGCTTTGATTTCCTCCACGGTTTTCGCCAGCACGGCGTGATTCACCAGGGAGAATCCACCCTCAAAATGGTAGATCAGCGCGTTACCGCGCGATTCCTTGTCGAATTGGATGCTGGTGTCCGCGGCAGCGAAATTGGGTTCGGTCATGGGGACGCCTTTCCCGCCGGCTGAAATAAGGCCTAAAGCTAGTGAAGGCCACCGGGAAAGTCAACGACGGAAATCGGCTCCGCTGTCCTGCTATTACAAAGCGAGATTCTCCGGGCCGCCGAAAACGCAGCCCCCAGAATCACAATGACAATTGCTTCTTGCTTCAGCGTTTAATGCTTTTGATGATTTCGCGGGCAGCGTTGGCGCCGGATTGGCCGGTCAGGCCAGTGCCCGGATGCACGCCATTGCCGCAGAGATAAAGGCCGTCAATGGGCGTGCGGTAGCGCGCCCAGCCGAGCAGCGGGCGCATGGTGAAGAGCTGGTCCAGGGCAAGCTCGCCGTGGAAGATGTGCCCGCCAGTGAGGCCGTAGTGCTCCTCGAGGTCCGCGGGGGTGATGACCTGGCGATGCAGAATCATCTCCGGCAGTTTCGGGGCATAGGCCGCAAGTGTTTTCACCACGGCGTCGCCGAGCGCGTTGCGCTGGTTGGCCCACGTATCGCGCAATTTGTACGGCGCAAACTGCACGTAGATGGACATCACGTGCTTGCCCGCGGGCGCGAGCGAAGGGTCGGATAGCGAGGGGATGGAAATTTCCAGGTGCGGATGCTCGGAGAATTTTCCGTACTTGCAAGCGTCGAAGGCGCGCTCGAGATAGTCGATCTCCGGGCCGATGTGGATGCGCCCAGCGAGCGCGGCGGCATTGCCATTGTCGCCATCGAGCGCCGTAAACGGCGGCACGCTGTCGAGCGCCAGGTTGATCTTGGCGAGGTTGCCGTTGCAGCGATAGTTCTGCATCTTCACGACAAAGTCCGGGCCGAGATGCACGGGGTCCACCAGCTTCAAGAAAGTGCGGCGCGGGTCGGCGTTGGAGACGACAATTTTCGCGGAGATTTCTTCGCCGCTGGCCAGCGCGACGCCGGTGACCTGGCCGTCCTTCACGAGCACCTGAGCGACTTCCGCTTCGGTGCGGATTTCCGCGCCGGCGGAGGTGGCCGCCGCGAACATCGCCTGCGTCAGCGCGCCCATGCCGCCGCGCGGGAATGCCGCGCCGCCGATGGGATTGCCGTCGGCAGGCGCGCGCAGCAGCATCGCTGCCGTCGAACCGGCGGACCACGGGCCCATGGCGGTGCCGAAAATCCCACGCGCCGCAATCACCGCGCGCAGCAGGTCGGTCTCAAACCATTCCGCGACAAAATCGGCGATGGCCATGGGGCCCCAGCGCAGCACGCGGAACATGTCGTCGCGGCCCAGGCTGCGGAATTCGCGGCCGGCCATCAGAAGATGCATCAACTCGCCGGCAGTGGGATTGTCAATGTCCGGCGGCGTCATGGTCAGCAGGCGGTCGAGCAAAGCAGCGATGCGCGCGAGCGTTTTCTGGAGATGCGGATATTTCCCGGCATCTTTTTTCGAGAATTGCAGGATGTTCGCGGCGGAGGTGGTGGGATCGCCATAGAGCTGAAGTGCGCGGCCGTCGAGCGCGGGAGCGAAGAGACGCGGCTCGGGCTCGAGCATATGCAGCCCGTGCTTGGCGAGCTTCATGTCGTGCGCAATTTCCAGGCGAATGGTGCCGCCGTGAGCAAGAGTCGAGCTGCGAAAGCCCGGAAAAAATTCTTCCGTGACGGCGCATCCGCCAGGCAAGGCGCGGCGCTCGAGCACCAGCGGCTTGTGCCCAGCTTTGGCGAGATAGAAAGCGGCGACCAGCCCGTTATGACCGCCGCCGAGAATGAGGACGTCGCGCGTGGCGGCCATGGCTAGTTGCCTCCTTTCTTGTTTTCTTCAAGTATTTTCAGCGCGGCGAGTCGCCCGGGCGCGCCCATGATGCCGCCGCCGGGATGGGTCGCCGAGCCGCACATGTAAAGATTTTTGATAGGCGTGCTGTAGCGCGCCCATCCGGGCACGGGCCGCAAGAAGAAAAGCTGTTCGAGAGAAAGTTCGCCCTGGAAGATGTTGCCTTCCGTCAGGCCGAATTCGCGTTCCAAGTCGAGCGGGGTGACGACCTGGCGGTGCAGGATGATGTTCTTCAAATTGGGCACGTATTCAGAAATCGTGTCGATCACCGTGTCGCCGAAGCTTTCGCGCTGGTCGTCCCAGGTGCCTTCGGCGAGCTTGTACGGCGCGTACTGCACGAAGCAGCTCATCACGTGCTTGCCGGGCGGTGCGACGCTGGGGTCGGTGAGACTGGGAATGACAATATCAATGTAGGGGCGGCGCGAGTGGTGGCCGTACTTGGCGTCGTCGTAGGCGCGCTCCATGTAATCCACGCTGGGCGAAATAGAAATTGCGCCGCGCAGGTGCGGGCCCGGGCCGGGCATACATTTGAGGTCTGGCAACGCGTCGAGCGCGAGATTCACTTTGCCGGACGAGCCGCGGAATTTGTAACGTTTCACTTCCTCGATGAATTCGTCGTCCAGATGGCCCGGCTCGATAAATTTGAGGAAGGTGAGGTTGGGGTCCACGCTGGAAGAAACCACGTCGGCGGAAATTTCGTCGCCGTTCGTCAGGATAACGCCGCAGGCTTTGCCGCGTTTCACTTTGATTTGCGCGACGGGCGCTTCCATGCGGATTTCCACGCCGGCTTCGCGGGCGGCGTCGCCGATGGCGTTGGAAAGCGCGCCGGTGCCTCCGCGGCACAATCCCCAGGCACGGAAGGCGCCGTCAATCTCACCCATGTAGTGGTGCAGCAGCACGTAGGCCGTGCCCGGCGAGCGCACACCGAGAAATGTGCCAATGATGCCGCTGGCCGACATGGTGGCCTTGAGCACGTCCGTCTCGAACCAGCCGTCGAGAAAATCCGCCGCGCTCATGGTCATCAACTGCACCTGGTTGTACTTGTCCTGGTAGGGCAGCGCCTGAAAGCGTTTGCCGACGAACAGCAGCTTCATCAGGTCTTTGGGATTAAGCGTGGTGGGGTCCGGCGGAGTCATCGCCAGGATGGGCTTTACAAATTTGCACATCTCCAGCATGGACTTGCCGAATTCGTCGTAGGCCTCAGCATCGAGGCGCGAATGGCGGCGGATTTCGCGCTGCGATTTGGCGTGGTCGTTCATCCGCCACAAGTAGTCGCCGTTGGGCATGGGCGTGAACGTGCCGTCCAGCGGAAGAATCTCCAAGCCGTGACGCGGTAAGTCCAACTCGCGGATAATTTCCGGGCGCAGCAGCGAGACGACGTACGAGCAGACGGAGAACTTGAAGCCGGGGAAAATTTCTTCCGTGACGGCGGCGCCGCCGAGCACGTGACGCCGTTCGAGGACAAGAACTTTTTTGCCGGCGCGCGCCAAGTAAGCCGCGTTCACCAGCCCGTTGTGACCACCACCGATGACGATGACATCGTATGAAGCGCTCATGAATGCGGACCCCTCGGGCGGCCCGCCATTCTACTTTGAGTGCTTTCTTCGGACAAGCAAAGCTCACGCCTTGCAGGGAGTGTCCTGACGCGAATATAATCGCCGCGTTTTTGCGCCCTCGTCTTGAAGGAGAAGCATCGTGCCCATCGGAACCGCCTTCCACGAACGAACCTTGCCGCTGTGCCAGAGCCTGAGCTACCGCGAATGGTCGGGCTACTACACGGTAAGCGTCTATGAGATGCACCACGAGCACGAGTACAGCGCCATCCGCAATGCCGCGGCGCTGATAGATGTTTCGCCGCTCTTCAAATACATGATTACCGGCAAGGACGCGACGAAGTTCGTCAACCGCGTCATCGCGCGCGACATCAACAAAGTGAAAGTCGGGCAGGTCATCTACTGCTGCTGGTGCGACGAGCAGGGCAAAGTCATTGATGACGGCACGATCACGCGGCTGGAGGAAAACAGGTATCGCTGGACGGCCGCCGACCCCAACTTGCGCTGGTTCCGGCAAAACGCGCTGGGCATGGACGTGTCCATCGAAGATATTTCCGAATCCACCGCGGCGCTGGCGCTGCAAGGGCCGACCTCGGGCCGGCTGCTGAAACAGGTCACCGACGCGAAGCTCACCAATTTGAAATACTTCCGCATGACGCACGGAAAGATCGCGGGCGTGGAAGTGGACATTTCGCGCACCGGCTACACCGGTGACCTCGGCTACGAAATCTGGATGCCGTGGAACGAAGCGACGAAGATCTGGGACGCCCTGGTGGAGGCGGGAAGAAAATACGACATCCACGCCGCGGGCATGCTGGCGCTGGACATCGCGCGCATCGAGGCCGGGCTGCTGCTCATCGAAGTGGACTACACCAGCAGCAAGAAAGCGCTGATACCGTCGCAGAAATATTCGCCTTATGAATTGAACTTCGGGCGGCTTGTGCACCTCGACAAGGAACATTTCATCGGCCGCGCGGCGCTGCTGGAAGAGCAGAAGCGCGGCGGGCCAGAGCGGCAACTGGTGGGACTGGAAATTGATTGGCCGGAAGTGGAGAAACTGTACGAAGCGCAGGGCCTAGCGCCAACAGCGCCGAGCACGGCGTCGCGCGTGCACGTGCCGCTCTACCGTGGCGGCGTGCAGATCGGCAAGGCAACGTCCACAACGTGGTCGCCGCTGCTGAAGAAAATGATTGCGCTGGGCAGCGTGCCGCGGCAACACGCCAAGGAAGGCACGAAGCTGCACATGGAATACACCGTCGAAGCAGTGCGCCATCGCGTCGGCGCTACTGTGGTGCCGATGCCGTTTTTCAATCCGCCGCGAAAGACGGCCACGCCCGTTGAGTAGCGCGGCAAGAAACCAATTACGTCAACCGAGGAGACTCATGCGCAGGACTCTGGTGTGCTCCATTGGGTTGCTTTGCACGACATTGCTCTTCCCCGCCGGTGCGAGGGCGCAAACGGACTGGCCGAAGTACGAAGCGCAGGCCGCGGAATTGCTCCAGCAATATTTCCGCATCGACACCAGCAATCCGCCGGGAAACGAGAAGCACGCCGCAGAATTTTTCTGCGCGCTGTTTGCGAAGGAAGGCATCGAGTGCCAGATATTTGAGATTGCGCCCGGACGCGCGAATGCCTACGCGCGGTTGAAGGGCGACGGCTCGAAGCGCCCAATCATCCTGTTGAATCACACGGACGTGGTGAACGCCGACCCGAAGTTGTGGAGTGTGCCGCCGTTTTCCGCGGAAATCCGCGACGGCGCGATGTACGGGCGCGGCGCGCAGGACATGAAGTCCGAGGGCATGCTGCAGGCCATGGTGATGGTCGCGTTGAAGCGCGAGAACGTGAAGCTCACGCGGGATGTCATTTTTCTGGCGGTGGCCGACGAGGAAGCGAACACCCTGGGCACGGAATGGATGATCAAGAACAAGCGCGAGCTTGTAGCCGGCGCGGAGTTCCTCATCAACGAGGGCGGCGAAAACCTGATCCAGTCAAACGGCGCGGTGCCCTTCTGGGGCGTGAACGTGGCGGAAAAAGCGCCGTACTGGCTGCGGCTGACGGCGCACGGCAAGGCGGGGCACGGCTCGGTGCCGCGCGCGGACTCCGCACCGCATCGCCTTGCGAGGGCGCTGGCCCGCGTGGTGGATTATGAAACGCCGCTGCATGTAACGCCGCTTTCGCAGCAAATCTTCTGCGACATGGCGCAGGTGCAGTTTCCCTCCGAAAAAGAGCGCTTCTGCAACATGGAGGCATCGCTGCGCGACGAAGCGTTCCGCAAGCGCGTGAGCGAAAATCCGGACTGGGCATTTCTGTTGCGCAACACCATTTCGCTGACCGTGCTGAAGGGCGGGCCGCAGACGAACGTGATTCCCGCGGAGGCGATCGCAGAATTGGACGTGCGACTGCTCCCCGGCGAGGAGCCGCAAAAGTTTTTGGAAGAAATCAAGAAAGTCGTAGCCGACGACACGATCAAGATCGAGCCCATCTCCACGATTCGCACGCCGAACGAATCACCGGTGGATACGGAATTGTGGCGCGCGTTTGCGGAAGTAGTGGGGAGGTATTTCCCGCGGACGGTGGTTTCGCCGCGACTCACCAGCGGCTACACGGAAAGCCAGATTTACCGCCAGCTCGGAATTCACTCCTACGGATTTTGCCCGTTCGTCAGCACGCGGGAGGAAGCGGACACGCCGCACGGCACCGATGAGCGCATTTTGATCAAGGAATTTCAAGGTGGCCTGCGCGTGCTCTTCGATGTCTTGACGCGGGTGGCCGGGCGCTGAATTGAGGACTGGTCAAAAGCAAAACTGCCTGAAACCGTTTATCCATGATTCACGTCAATTTGATGTTGCTGGGAATGCCTCCATGCCCAAAATGCCGACACAGAAAACTTCCGACGCCGCAAGTACAAGCAAGAATGAGTCTAATTCGGCCGCAGTGCCAAGTGAAAACTCCTGGGCCACAACTCATCGCAGATGGCTGATCGCACTGGCAGGGCTGGTCCTGGTTGCGTTCCTGATCGCGGGAACGATCTACTTCCGGGGATCATCTGAAACGGTCGCACCTGGGTCTGTCAGTCTCGCGGAGGAGACTGGCAGGCAATCGGCGGCCCCTGGGCCCTGGGGACAGCTCACGCTCTCGCCGATCATAATCTCGCCTCCTCTCGAGTACGTCGCCGCCGACTGGGGGCGCAACCCCGGACCGGACGAATGGTTCTTTCCGGGAACATCAGTCGAGGTGATGGAGGCCTTCCTGTCGTCGCACCTTTCTCCCGAACAGGTCAGTCGCATCCGCGCAACCGCACGACCCGACCCTCGCACGAACGGCCTGATTGTCAGGCCTGATCCTGAGATGGTGCGCAACTTCTCTCCGAAGGTACGCGCAGGGTTGTACCTCGAACTGGGGAAGACCTCGCTGAACTTCGACCAGGCAAATGCGTTTCGCTTTCACGGAACGTCACCCGAGGCGTGGCTGAAAGGCAGCCGGATCTCGCCGCGTACGAGGCAACTCGTCGAGTCCTTGATTTACAGCGATGGCGATTTCTTACTGCTTGCAGATCCTGAAGCAATCCGGTCGCAAGTCAGCGACGTCGAGGAGCTTCGGCGCCTCGCAAAAACGCTGCTTCGCCAACCCACCGTGATCGTCGAACTCGTCATAACGGACGACAGCCAGATTGCCGGGCTGGCGGAGTACTGGGGCCGTGGAGGCCGCCGGACCGACTTGCGACCCATCCTCGAGTCGGTCGCAGAAACGGGACCGCATCGCGCGATCGACATCGTCCATTTGCTGCCAACGTTTGCTCGCAACCATATTTACCGTTATCCCAGGCTGACCGCAGCAGACCTGGACCGGCCCCTGATCGCGAACTGCCTATGGTCCGCATTGAATTTCTTCAAC